>NZ_JAAGPO010000307.1:0-8014 GCF_017104825.1 Burkholderia sp. Ac-20345
GCTGTTGCGTGTCTTTCTTTTTCTACACCGGTCCGCGACCAACTTGATCCACACGATCGATCCCACTCTTTCCCTACCCGCCGCTCTTCCCATCTTCCGTGCCGCCCGGCTTCGATCCCGGCTTCGCGGCACGCGTGGCCGACGCCGCGTCGATTCCCGTCGCCGCACGCATCCAGCATGAAGCCGCCGGCCACCTGTCGTCGGCCGAATCGGCGGCCGCGCTGATCCGGCTCGCCGGCGCACTCGACGAAGGCGAACGCCGCACGGTACTCGTGTGGGACGCGGCACTGCACGGCGCGGCGGCGGCGGCCGTCGTCGACCTCGCCGGCGGCCTCGATGCCGCGCTCGATATCGAAGGAGACGCGTGATGAGCGCCTACAAAGTGAGCCTGCGCGAACTGCGCTTCTTTCTTTGGGAGCTGTTCGAAACCGACCAGCAGTTCCTGACGGAACACAGCCCGTACGGCACGCACGACCGCGCGTCGATCGACGCGTTGCTCGAACGCGCGCGCGACTTCGCGCTCGATCTCGGCCGCAGCTACCAGCAGGCGGACGTAGAAGGCTGCACGCTGCTCGACGACGGCCAGGTGCGCATTCCGTCACATTTCCACGCGTTGTGGGCGCGGTTTCGCGACGAATGGTCGAACACGCTGTTCGGCACCGCGCACGGGCTGCCGCCGATCGTCACGCAGATGATCTACGAGATGTTCATGGGCGCGAACCCGTCGTTCATGACGTACGGCGGCTTCACGCGCCCCGCGATCAAGCTGCTGCAGATGCACGGCACGCCGCACCAGAAGGCGCTGATCGCGCCGCTCGAGGCTTACCGCTGGGACGCATGCTTCTGCGCGACCGAACCGCAGGCCGGCACCGACCTCACCGCGGTCGCGCTGCGCGCGACGCCGCTCGAACGCGACATCTATGCGATCGACGGCGAGAAGGTCTACATCTCGGCCGGCATGCACGAGTTGACCGAGAACACGCTGTATTTCGTGCTCGGCCGCATCGACACTGCGTCGCCGGATTCCTTCTCGCTGTCGTGTCTCGTCGTGCCGCGCTTCTGGCCGGACGAGGAGACGGGCGAACTGCAGCCGAACCATGTCGACTGCATCGGCCTGCCGCGCAAGATGGGGCTCAAGGGCTGCGCGAACACGCACCTGGTGTTCGGCGCAAACGGTACGACCAAAGGCTGGCTGCTCGGCGGCCGGCGCAACGTCGGCCTGCTGCAGCTGATGCCGCTGATGAACCAGGCGCGGATGAGCACCGGGATGTTCGGCGTCGGCGTCGCGTCGAGTGCGTACCTGCATGCGGTCGAGTATGCGGGCCGGAGGCTGCAGGGCCGGCCGATCGAGCGCGCGTCGAATACCAATGCCGCACGCGTCGCGATCGTCGAACACGCGGACGTGCAGCGCATGCTCGTCGACATGAAGAGCCGCGTCGACGGCTGCCGCGGCCTGCTCGGCAAGCTCGCCGCCACCGCCACGCGCGCGGCGATGCTCGAAGCCGCGCCCGACGCCGACCCGGCCGAGATCGAGCGCCACCGCAAGCTGCAGCTGCTGCTGACGCCGATCTGCAAGGCGTTCATCTCCGACCAGGCGTGGCGGATCTGCGAAACCGCGATCCAGGTGCACGGCGGGCTCGGCTATACCGATGCAAGCCCCGTGGAGCAGAACGCGCGGGACGTGAAAATCCTGTCGATCTGGGAAGGCACCAACTACATCCAGGCGCAGGATCTCGTGCGCGACAAGCTCGGCTTCGGCCGTCATTCGCGGCTGATCCAGTACTACCGCGACGAACTCGACGTGTTCCTCGCGCGCCAGCATCACACCGGCACGCACGCGGAGCTGCGCCCGCTGTTCGACGCGTTGCGCACGGGTGCCGACCGGATCGCCGCCGCGCTTGACGACATCGCGCGCGACGTGCAGGACGGTCACACGCACCGCAGCAGCCAGTTCTACACGCGCTTTCTCGAGATGTTCGGCGTCGTCACGTCGGCGTGGGTGCTGCTCGAATCGGCGACGATCGCCGCGCGCCGGCTCGACGCGCCGGACACCGCCGACACGCCGGCCGAACTCGCGTTCTATCGCGGCAAGCTGAAAAGCGCGCGCTACTACTTCGCGAACGTGCTGCCCGTCGTCGACCAGCACGCGGCCGTGATCGCCGCGATGGCGCATGCGGCAATCAGCGTCAGCAGCGAAGAACTCGCGCAGGTGGAATGACATGGATACGACTCTCGATTCCGGCACGAGCGCTTCGACCGGCGAAGCGCCGCGCAACCTGCTCGGCCGCCCGGCGACCCGCCATCGCGGCACCGACATCGACGGCGCGACGCTCGAGCCCGAAGCGCTGCGCGTACGCGATCTCGACCTGAACGCGCTGATCGGCGCGACGACGTTCGAAGGCGCGCTCGCGCATTTGTGGTTCGACGTCGTGCCCGGCAGCGCCGAGCATCGCGCGCACGAGGTGGCGATCCGCGCGCGGCTCGCGGAATTCGCCGATGCGCTGGCACCCGGCTCGGCCGCGCAGTCCGTCGCCGCGGATCTCGGCGCGGCGGGTGTCGCGCCGGTGTTTGCAGCGGCGTCCGGCCTGCTGCGCGGCTTCGACGACTTGACCGCACGCGTGCACGGCGAAGCGCCGGACGACGCCGATCTCGACACGATGCTGCTGTGCGCGGCCGCCGCGCCGTTCCTGCTGCATGCGGCGATCGAAGGCCGCCCGTTTGCAGCACGCAACGAATCATTCACCGCATCGCTCGCCGGCACGTCGAACCAGGCGCAACGCATGCTCGTACTGATCGGCGCGACACGCACCGACGCACCAGCGCAAGCGGCGATGGACATGCTGCTCGTCGCGTGGCACGCCGGCTTCGGCTACATCACGCCGACCGTACTCGCACCGCGTGTCGCGATCGGCACCGGCGTCACGCTCACGCAGGCGATCGCGTCCGGTTTCCTCGCCAGCGGGCCGTCGCACGTCGGTGCGGCGCTCGAAGCGATGCACTGGCTTGCCGCGCTCGCGCAGTCCATCCCGGGCGGCACCGATGCACCGCCCGCCGCGCTCGACGCGGCCGGACGCGCGGCGATCGATGCCACGCTCGACGCGAAACACACGCTGTACGGCTTCGGCCATCCGCTGTTCGTCGCAGATCCGCGTCCGCCGCACATGCGTGCCCTGTTCGCGACGCAAGGCTTCGACGGCGCGTACGTGACGCTGCTCGACGCGTGCTGCGCGCAGGCCGATGCGCGCCGCGCCTTGCGGCCGAACATCGATTTCCTGACGGCCGCGACGCTGCTCGAACTCGGTGTCGCCGCGCCGTCATGGGGTGTCGGCGTCGGGCTCGGCGCGCGCATCGCGGCGATGGCCGCGCATGCGGTCGAGCGCCGCCGCCGCCCCGCTTTCGGCGTCAACAGCGCGACCGCGCGACGGCTGCTGGCCGCCGTGCCGGTCGGCTGGCTGTGAACCCTCATCCCTACGCACTCAGCAAAAGGAACGTCATGCTGCTCAAGAACCTGCGCCCGGCGAACGACTACGATCGCTTCGCCACCGAAACGCTCGAACCGTGGGACCTGCTGTTCATCAGCCGCATCCGCCAGCTCGCGCGCGGGATGACGCCCGGCGTGATCGCCGACATCGGCACGGCCACCGGCGTCGTGCCGGTGCGGCTCGCGACCGATCCGGCGATGCGCGGCTGGCGCTACGTCGGCATCGACCTCGATCCGGCGATGCTCGATGAAGGCCGCCCGCGCATCCACGAACTCGATCTCGACGACACGATCGAGATGCGCGTCGGCGACGCGCTCGCGCTGCCATTCGACGACGGCACGCTGACGATGGCCGTCGGCCGCGCGACGCTGCACCACCTGCCCGACAAGGCGCTGAGCCTCACCGAGATGTATCGCGTGCTGGAGCCGGGCGGCATCGCGCTCGTGCACGACATGCGCCGCGACGCGCCGCAGCACCTGCTCGACCGCTTCACCGAGATGCGCGCCGCCGCCGACTATCCGCCGACTCACGTCGAGGAAAAGCTCACGCTCGACGAAGCGCATGCGCTCGTCGCCGAAGCCGGTCTCGCGGAAGTCGCGTCGATCTACAGCCCGAGCGCCGGGCTCGGCGCGCTCGGCTTCGAGATCCTGCTGAAGAAACCGGCGCTGGCCTGAGTGATGACCGACCTCGCCTTCCTCGCCGCGCACGCCGCCGCGCGGCTCGGTGCCGACGACGTGCACTGCTCGGCGGTCGCGCCCGGCGCGACGCTGCCGCTGTGCGTGACGCCGCGCAGCGCCGAACTCGCGACCTCGCCGGAGATGTTCGTCGCGTGGTACCGCTCGCGGCTGGACACGATCGACACGCTGCTCGACGCGTGCGGCGCGCTGCTGTGGCGCGGCTTCGCGGTGCCCGACACCGCCGCGTTCGGCCACCTCGGCGCGCTGTATCCGGCACACGCGAACGGCTACACGGCGGGCGCCGCGCCGCGCAAGCAGATCGACGGCCAGGTGTACGAGTCGACCCGCATGCCGCCGCCGTTCAAGATCGGGCTGCACCAGGAGATGGCCTACATGCCCGCGTTCCCGCGCCTCGTCGCGTTCTATTGCCGGCAGCCGGCCGATGCGGGCGGCGAAACGCCGATCTGCGACATGCGGCGCGTGACGGCACGCGTGCCGGCCGCGCTGCGCGAGCGGTTCGCCGAACGCGGCGTGATGTACCTGCGCAATTTTGCGGCGCCCGGCGAGCGCGCGGACGGCCTCGCCGCCAATCCAGGCATGCCGTTCGCCGAATACCACCGGCCGTGGGATGACGCGTTCGGCACGACCGAGCGCGACGAGGTCGAGCGGCTGTGCGCGGAACGCGGCGTCGGCTGCCGCTGGCTCGACGACGGCAGCGTGACGGTGTCGCACGTCGGCAGCGCGCTGCGCGCGCATCCGCGCACCGGCGAGACGGTGTGGTTCAACCAGGCGAGCGCGCAACACCCGAACCCGCGCTCGATGGGCGAGCTCAGCTACCGCTACCTGCAACGCATGTACGGCGGGCGCGCCGCGTTCCCGTACGAGATCCGCTATGGCGACGGGTCGCCGATGCCGTTCGACGATCTCGTCGCGATCTACGACGCGTTCGACGACGAGGAGCTCGCGTTCCCGTGGCAGGCCGGCGACGTGCTCGTCGTCGACAACATGCTGGTCGCGCACGGCCGCAACCCTTACCGGGGCGCGCGCGACACGCAGGTCATGCTGTTCGACTGACAGGAAGCCGACGATGAGCGATTCGTTCCTCGCCTCCGTGCGCGCGCTGTTCGGCCCGCACACCGCGTTCGACCGGCCGCTGCGCACGGCCGCGCAGCCGCTGCCCGATGCGCACGCGCCGGGTGCGGCGCTCGGCGCGCGCGCGATCGACGTCGCGGCCGGCGATTTCCGTTTTTCCGCGCGCCACGTGCGGTTCCGCCTCGGCGCGATCACCGCGATCGTCGGGCCGAACGGCTCCGGCAAGACCACACTGCTCGAAACGCTGCTCGGCTTCCGGCGCGGCGGCACCGACGTGCGTGTGCTCGACGTGCCGGCCGCGCGCTTCATGCGCGATACGCCGTCGCTGCGGCGCATCGGCGCGCAGTTGCAGAAGGTCGAGTATCCCGACCATCTCCGCGTGTCGGAGATCGTCGCGCTGCACCGCGCGATGTACGTGCAAGCCGACGCCGCGGTCACGGATGCGCTCGGCATCGCCGAACTGCTCGACAAGCCGTGCCGCGCGCTGTCGAAGGGGCAGCGCCAGCGTGTGGATCTCTACGTCGCGCTCGCACACCGGCCCGAACTGGCCGTGCTCGACGAACCGTTCACCGGCCTCGATCGCCGTTATGCGGGTGTCGTGATCGACCTGTTGCGGCACCGCGCGCGCGGCGCAAGCGTCGCGATGATCTGCCACGCCGAGGAAGAACTCGCCGTCGTCGACGATCTCGTGTGGGTGCGCGACGGCGGCGTGCGCTACCAGGGCGACAAGGATGCGCTGCGCGCGGAGCTCGTCGGCGATGCGCGCGCGGTCCTGCATTGCCGCGACGAAACCGACGCACGTGCGCTGCGCAAGCGGCTCGCGGCGCTGCCGGGCGTGACCGGCGTGCGCGTGTCGGCCGCGCATGTCGTCGAGGTATTCGGTGATGCGACGCTGCATCCGAACGTGCACCGCATCGTCGGCGAACAGGGCATCCAGCATCTCGCGCTCGCGCCGAGCACGCCGGGCGACCTGCTGCGCCTCTGTACCGAGGGCCCCACCCATGACTAAGGTGTTCCTGATTCTCGTGCGCAACGAGCTGCTCGGCTACCTGCGCAGCCGCTCGTCGCTGTTCTGGACGCTCGTGTTCCCGGTGTTCCTGCTGAGCGTGATGCTGTTCGCGTTCGGCGGGTCGGGTTCGCTCGGCACCGCGGACATCGCGTTCGACGTGCCCGGCGGCGCAACGCCGTACAGCCGCGCCTGCGAAGCGCAGATCGTCGCCAGCCTCACCCACAGCGACACGGTGAAGGCGACGTTCGACGGCCGCGGCACGGCGGCCGATCGCGTGACCGTCGTGCTCGGCAACGACGAGCGCACGCCGGCGACGATCCGCTACGACTTCAACGGCTCGCTCGCGGTCAAGGCCGCGTCGCGCGTCGTCGAGATCGCGCTCGCGCGCTGCGCCGCGCAGCGGCTCGGGCTGCCCGCCGCGCAGGCGCGTTTCGAGAACTCGGCGCCCGCGCGCCGCCCGTTCGATTACGGCGCGTTCTTCGCGACCGGCATTCTCGTGATGGCGTTCATGGCGATCGGCCTCAACTCGACGACGACCGCGATCGCATCGCTGCGCGAACGCAATACGTTCAAGCTGTACGTGTGCTTCCCGGTCTCGCGCGGCGTGTTCCTCGCCGCGCTGATCGTCGCGCGGATGGTGATGATGGCACTGTCGGCGCTCGTGCTGCTGACCGTCGCACGCGTCGCGTTCGGCATCGCGCTGCCGATCGCGACGCCGGACGGGCTGCGCGCGTTGCCGATCGTGCTGCTCGGCGCCGCGATGGTGCTCAGCATCGGCGTGCTGCTCGCGAGCCGCACCAGATCGCTGGCCGCCGCCGAACTCGCCTGCAACGTCACCTACTACCCGCTGCTGTTCTTCAGCGACCTGACGATCCCGATGCACGATGCGCCGGCCTGGCTGAAGGCGGTGCTCGCGTTCCTGCCGACCAACCAGTTCGCGGTCGCGCTGCGCGGCGCGCTGGTCGACGGCGCCCCGTACGCGCAGCTCGCGCCGCAACTGCTCGGCATGACCGCGAGCACGGCGCTGTTCCTGTTTGCCGCCGCGCGGCTGTTCCGCTGGCACGACGCTTGACGCGTCGCCCGCTGTTTCGACGTTTCGACGAAGGAGAATCCCCCGATGAAATCGAGCAATCCCATCACCGGCTACCTGCTGCACGCGAGCAACTTCCTGCCGGCGATCGTGTTCCTGTTCTATGGCCGGCTCGGCCCCGAACAGCCGGACGTACGCTGGACGCACGCGTTCCTGATCGGCGGCGTGCTCGCGCTCGTGCACGGCGCATGGCTGATCCGCCGCGCGGACCGCAACAGCATTGCGATCGGCGTCGACCTGTTCCTCGTGATCGGCGCGGTGCTGGCGCTCGTGTCGCCGACAGGTAGCCGTTTGTGGGGCGAAGAACTCGGGCCCGCCGCGATGCTCGTCTGCGTATTGGTCGTCGGCATCGTGCATACCGCGTGGTCGGACGGCGGCTTCGTCGACGGAACGTTCGTCGACCAGGGGCGCGCGCGTTCGCTGTCGATCGTGCTGCTCGCCGTCACCGTCGTCGCGCTCGTGGTGTCGATCACGATGCGCCACAGCCCGCTGTGGGGCGGCGTCGTGCCGCTGATCGCGCTGGTCGTCGTGCGCGGTCGCCTGCGCAAGCAGCTCGTGCAGGCCGGCTGACGATGAGTGCGCTGCCCGACCGCGCCGCGCAACGGCACGCGCTCGCCGCGACGCTCGGCGACGGCTGGCTCGACGGTGCGTCGGGCAACGCCGA
>NZ_JAAGPO010000029.1:0-74302 GCF_017104825.1 Burkholderia sp. Ac-20345
GGCGCCGTCCGCTTCGCCTGCCCGCCCTGACGGTGCCCGATGCCGAACCCGCGCGCGTGACCACGCGCGGCGGCCGGCGCCGCGCATGGCGCGCATCGTGTCCGACTCATCGTCGTCACCCTGACCATACATACAACGACATGTTTCCCTTGACCCGTATTGCCGTCGCGCTGTCCGGCGCGATCTCCGTGCTCTCCGCATCGGCCGCATGCGCACAAGGCACCGCCGCGCCGGCCGACGCACCGGCGGCGTCGACGCTGCCCGCGATCAACGTCAACGCAACCCGCGAGATGGACTCGCTGACGTCGAAATCGACCGGCAGCCTGAAACGCACGCTCGAGCAGACGGTCGGCTCGGCGGGCTTCGTCGATGCCGACAGCTACCGGAACACCTACGCGTTCACGCTGCGCGACGTGCTGAAGGACGTGCCTGGCGTGTTCGTCGAGAACCGCTACGGCCAGGAGCTGCGGCTGTCGATTCGCGGCTCCGGGATTGCCCGCTCGTACCACACGCGCGGCCTCGAGATCCTGCAGGATGGCATCCCGACCAACCTCGCGGACGGTAGCGGCGACTACTACCAGATCGATCCGCTCGCGCTGCAGGCGGTGCAGGTCTACAAGGGCGGCAACGGCCTCGCATACGGAGCGTCGACGCTCGGCGGCGCGATCGACTTCATCACGCCGACCGCCTACACGGCCGACGCGCCGAACATCCTGCGCGTGGAAGGCGGTAGCTACGGCACGGTGCGCACGAGCGCGCAGATCTCGCGCGTGCTCGGCCCGCTCGATTTCCTCGCGAACTTCAGCGTCAATCACGCGGACGGCTATCGCGATCACGCGAAGGGGCAATACGAGCAGTTCAACGCGAACGTCGGCTACCGGTTCAGCCCGACGGTCGAGACGCGCTTCTACGTCGGCGTGTACGTCGTCGACCAGTTGCTGCCGGGCACGCTGTCGCTGTCCGACGCGCTGAACAATCCGACCAAGGCCGCACCGAACGCGATATCGGGTGACCAGGCGCGCAACACGCGCACCGAGCGGATCGCGAACCGCACCACGGTGAAGCTCGATTCGGGCGAACTGCAGTTCGACACGTGGGCGATCCACAAGAGCCTCTATCACCCGATCTTCCAGGCACTCGACCAGGACGGCTGGACCTACGGCTTCGCACCGCGCTACACGGGGCACCTGACGCTCGGCGGGATGCGCAACGACCTGATCGTCGGCGCGCGCTTCTTCGGCGGCCGCACGCAGGCGAACCAGTACGTGAACGTCAACGGCAACAAGGGGGCCCAGACGCTCGACTCGACGCAGACGGCGTTCAATTACGAGGCCTACGTCGAGAACCGGCTGTTCTTCGTGCCGACCGTCGCGCTGATGACGGGCGTGAAGGTGCTGCACTCGGTGCGCGAGTACATCGACAACGGCGGGCTGCCGCGTAACCCGAACTACAAGTCGACGAACGCGAGCTACAGCGGCGTCAATCCGAAGCTCGGCCTGCTGTGGCAGCCGGATGCTCACACCCAGGCCTACGTCGACATCACGCGCAGCCAGGACGTGCCCGACTTCACCGACCTCACGCAGACCTTCTCGAACACGACGCGCTTCACGCCGCTCGCGGCGCAGCACGCATGGACGATCGAGTTCGGCACGCGCGGCTCGCGCGAGCGCGTGAGCTGGGACGTGACCGCGTATCGCTCGCTCGTGCGCGACCAGTTGCTGCAGTACACGACGAACCCGGATGTCCCGGCGTCGACGTTCAACGCGAACAAGACGGTGCTGCAAGGGATCGAGGCCGGCGCGTCGGTCGAGCTGCTGCGCAACGTCACCGGGCGCGGCGCCGGCGACAAGGTCACGCTGTCGGGCATCTGGAACCTGAACGACTTCCGCTTCAAGAACGACCCGCAGTACGGCAACAACCGGATCGCGGGCGTGCCGCTGAACGTGCTGCGCGCGACGCTCGGTTACGCACGGCCGAGCGGCTTCCACATCGCCGCGACGCTCGACTGGGTGCCGTCGGGCGCGTGGGCCGACGACGCGAACACGTTGCGCGTGCCGAGCTACACGCTGCTCGGGCTGCAGGCCGGCTACGACTTCCGTAACGGGCTGTCGCTGTTCGTCGACGCGCGCAACCTGACCAACAAGCGCTACGTGAGCGACATCAGCACGGTCGCGGATGCGCGCACCGCGAACACCGCGATCTTCTATCCGGGTGAAGGGCGCAGCGTGTTCGCCGGCATGCGATACGCGTTCTGATGCGCCGCCTTTCAAGAAACACCGCATTAAACAGATTCAAAGGAAACCGAAACATGAAGTTCAGATTGATGCTGCCCGCCGCCTTGCTCGCGGCCTTCTCGCCCACCGGGCAGGCACAGGAAAGCGACGTCAAGCACACCGGGACCACGCTTGCACCGATTCGCGTCAACGCACAGAAGGCGACGCCGCTCACGCAGCCGCTCGACACCGGCAGCCGCCTCGGCTTGACTTCGCTCGAAACGCCCGCGAGCGTCGAGCAGATCGATCGCAAGACGCTCGACACGCGCGGCGACAATTCGATCGTCGACGCGGTGAGCCGCGCCGCCGGTATCAGCGCGTCACCGCATCCCGGCAACGGCGGTTCGGAGCTCGGCGCGCGCGGCTTCGTCGGCGCGTCGTCGGTCACGCAGCTCTATGACGGCGTGCGCCCGTACGGTGCGATCGGCATCACGTTTCCGTTCGACACGTGGTCGGTCGACCATATCGACGTGCTGCGCGGCCCGGCTTCGGTGATCTACGGCGAAGGCGCGATCGGCGGTGTCGTCAACATCGTGCCGAAGAAGCCGACGCGCGGCGCGATCCAGAACGAGCTGCAGGTCGGCGGCGGCACCGAGGGCACGGCGCGGGCCGCGTTCGGCAGCGGCGGCGCGATCAACGACAAGCTGTCGTACCGCTTCGACATCAGCGGCAACCGTTCGTCGAACTGGGTCGACCGCGGCAATTCGCGCAACCTGTCGTTCTCCGGCGCGCTGCGCTACGACGTGACGTCCGACCTGTACGTGACGGCGTCGTACGCGCAGGGCTTCCAGCATCCGATGCAGTATTTCGGCGTGCCGCTCGTGAACGGCGCGCGCGATCGCGCACTCGACAAGAAGAACTACAACGTCGGCGACAGCGACATCGCGTTCCGCGACAGCTGGGCGACGGTGTCTGCGAACTGGCAGCCGAGCGACAGCCTGAACGTGACGAGCACACTGTACCGGATGAAGAGCAACCGTCACTGGAAGGATGCGGAGTACTACACGTACCTGCCGTCGACCGCGCAAGTACGGCGCAGCAGCTACACGGAGATCTTCCACGACCAGGAGCAGTACGGCAACGTGACGGCGGCCACCGTCACCAGCGCGCTGCTCGGGATGCGCAACACGTTCTCGACGGGCTTCGAGTTCAATCACACGACGTTCCAGCACGACAACAACTCGCCGTATTCGGGCACGTCGACGGTCGATCCGTTCAACTTCGATCCGGGCAGCTTCATCAACACGGCCGGCACCTATCCGAAGTACCGCAGCCAGGCGAACCAGTACGCGCTGTTCGCCGAGAACCGGCTGGAAATCACGCCGCGCTGGTCGGTGATCGGCGGGCTGCGCTACGACCACGCGAGCGTGAACCGCGACGATCTCGTGAACGGCGGCGCATTCACGAAGGTGTTCGCGAACACCGGCTGGCGCATCGGCACCGTGTACGACGTGCAGCCCGGCCTCGCCGTGTACGGCCAGTATTCGGTCGCGGCCGATCCGATCAGCTCGCTGCTGTCGCTGAATGCGTCGAAGGCGAACTTCACGCTCGCGACGGGCCGGCAGATCGAAATCGGCGTGAAGCAGTCGTTCCTCGGCGGCAAGGCGGAATGGACGCTCGCCGCGTACCGGATCGTCAAGAGCAATCTCCTGACGGCCGATCCGCTGAACCCGAACCAGTCGATCCAGATCGGCCAGCAGTCGTCGCGCGGGCTCGAGGCGACGGTCGGCGCGGAGATCGCGAAAGACTGGCGCGTCGACGCGAACGTGTCGATCCTGCGCGCGAAATACGACGACTTCCAGCAGACGTCCGGCGGCACAACGGTCTCGCGCGCGGGCAACGTGCCCGTGTCGGTGCCGCAGCGGCTCGCGAACCTGTGGGTGAGCTGGCACTTCGCGCCGGACTGGACGGGCATCGCGGGCGTCAAGTACGTCGGCAAGCGCTTCGCCGACACCGCGAACCAGCTCGTGATGCCGTCGTACACCACCGTCGACCTCGGCCTCGCGTGGAAGCCGCGCAAGGACACGACGATCACCGCGCGCGCGTACAACGTGTTCAACCGCCGCTTCGTGCAGTCCGCGTACTACAACGAGACGCAGTACCTGCTCGGCAACGACCGGCGGCTCGAAGTGCTGGCGAACTACCGGTTCTGATGCTGCGCGATGCGGCGCGCCGCACCCGCTGCCGGCGCGCACACGTGGCGCCGGGTGCGGGCGCGGCGAGCGTCACTTCACCGTGAACGCGTAGTGCCCCTGCGTGCGGTGGCCGTCGAGCGCGACGGCTACCCACGCCACCGTGTAGACGCCCGGCGTCAGCGGGTTCAGCGCGACCGACATGTGCTTGCGGTTCGACGCGTCGACTTCGGCCTTGCCGTTCGTGACGGCGTGGCCCTGCGCATCGGTGACGGCGATCGAGCTGAACGCGGGTTCGAGCCCATCGTCGAAATCGATCGCGACGCGCGGCGGCGACGCAGTCACGGTCTCGCCCGCGGACGGCGCCTGATGCGTCGGGAACGCATGGGCATGCGCGAACTGCGCGCCGGCGAGCAGCAGCGCGGCAGCGGCCGCGCGCATCCAGGTCAAGCGGTTCATGTGGTTGCTCCGTCGATCAGAAAAGCGGCTTGCCGAGCGAGCCGGGGAACAGGTCGTCGAAATACAGATGCGCATCGAAGATCACGCCGACGTGATGGCCGCTCGCGCGATTGACCGGAATCTGCGCCTCGACACCGAACTGCCCGTAGCGATTGAGCCACAGCACACCGGGGTTGAGCGTCCCGGTCGTCTGGCCCGAACACGCGCCCGCGGTGCAGGTGCTCATCGGCGCCTCGACGACGAAAATCATGTTGCTGAGCGGTTGCGGCAGGCCGAGGTTCTTCACCTGCTGCTGCAGGTACGGGATGCTGTATTGCAGCGTCACGCCCCAGCCGAGCGAATTCGGCCCCTGGTCGGACGACGCGGTGGTCAGGTTCGGCCCGAGTTCGGCCGTAAGCGCGAGCGGGCGCAGATAGCCGAGCGACGCGGGCAGATCGCCGAAGCCCTTGCCGACATAAACGGCCGGCGTGAACGTCGAGTACGCATTCGCGATCGATTTCGCGCCGGTGCCGCCGATCTCGGTCTTGAAGCCGACCGACGCCATGAATTCGTGCGCGGGGTTCGTGTAAGCGAGGTACTTCACGCCGAGCGTCACGTTGTCCCAGCCCTTCGCGGAGCCACCATCCGGCGCGTTCTGCGATACGTACTGGCTGGCGACGCTGAACGCGAGGTTCTTCGTGATCAGCTTGTTCCACTCGTACGACACGGTATTGACGTTGATGGTGTTGCCGCTGTCGTCGGAGGACTTGATGTGGCCGAACTGCGTGTCGAATTCGTCGCCGACACCGGGGTCGTCCACGGTCATCGTCGCGGGAAAGACGCGATCGCCGACCACGGCGTGCGCGTTCGCAAAAGAAGCATGGGACAGGCCGGCGATGGCGGCCAGCAGCGCGGCACACGCGCAGGGTGCGTGCCGTTGGTTCAAGCGGGGCATGTTGTGTGTTCTCCGGTTGTCGTTCGATGCCGTCGCGCATGCGCGCGACGAACGGCCGCTCGCTCCAGTCTCGAAGCGGCGGCGGTCAGGCGGAAAGATCAGACGAGCTCAGGAGAACGCAGGAGGTGCGCGCGATTGCGCGACGGTATGGACGAGACGGACGCGGGCCGGAATCGATGCCGACACGATCGGCCGTTGCGAATCCGGAAGCGGAACAGCGAATGCAACGGCATGACTCGGCAGCGCGACGGCATGGGCAACGAAGCTGCAATAAGGACAAGCGTGCCAGTGCGCCTTGACGCCATGCGCGGGCTTGCCGTCGTCGTGCGCGATGACCACCGCTTCGTCGACACTTGCCGTGCAATAGACGGCCAGCGTATCGACGAGCCTGTGACGCGACGCCATCATCTGCGAGACCGCAGGGGCGAGCGCCATCATCAGGATTGCGATCAATCCGATCAGGCTGCCTGGCTTGCGGAAACGGGCGACGTGCATGACGCGCGACGAGGATGGAATGCGATGAAGATGGTGGATTATGCCACGCTGAAATCGCGCTCAGGCGCCTGAATAATGCAGTAAACAGGCTCGATATTTCGGAAAGCAATCCGAAAGTATCGAGCCTCGAAACGACCCGCCAGGCGACGGGCCGATCAGTGCGGGACCGTCGATTCAGCCCCGCCCACACACGTCACGCATGCGTGCCCGCCGCGCGCCCAGCCATCCACTTCCGGTAGCGCCGCGTCTGGCACTGCGCGGCCAGTTGCTGCCTGACCAGCGCGCGCAGCGGCGACACCTGCGGGTGCGTGCGCCGGCCTTCGCTGAGCCGCGTGAGCTGGAACTTCACGACGGCCATGTTGGCCAGCGCGCCCAGCGCCTTGTTCTTCCAGCGGATCGGTTCCAGCACCGGCGCGCTGTCCTTGCCGGCCCGCCAGTCGCGCGGCAGGTTCGGCTCGATCGACAACGCGGTCGCGATGCCGACCATCGCCACGCCGCTATCGACCACCTGCTCGGCAACCACGCGGCGCCGGATGCCGCCCGTGACCATCAGCGGCATCCGCGCGACGGCCGTGATGTCGCGCGCGAATTCGAGGAAATACGCTTCACGGGCCAGCGTGCGCCCGTCGCGCGCCTCGCCCTGCATCGCCGGCACTTCATAGCTGCCGCCCGACAGTTCGACGAGATCGACGCCGAGCGGATTCAGCAGTTCGACCACGCGCTTCGCATCGTCCGCGCTGAAGCCGCCGCGCTGGAAATCGGCCGAGTTCAGCTTGACCGCGACCGCGAATTCCGGCGACACCGTCGCGCGCACGTCCCTCACGATATCGAGCAGCAGGCGTGCGCGATTCTCGATGCTGCCGCCCCACTGATCCTGCCGGCGGTTCGTCAGCGGCGACAGGAACTGGCTCAGCAGATAGCCGTGCGCCGCGTGAATCTCCACGCCATTGAAGCCGCTCTGCTCCGCGAGTTGGGCGGCGCGCACGAAGCGCCGCTGCACGTCGGCGATATCGGCTTGCGTCATCTCCTTCGGCACCGGGAACTGCTTCGACAGCGCACCGAGCGCGAGCGGCACGGCCGACGGCGCGAGCGTCGTCTGGCCGAGCGCCGCCTGCATCTGGCGCCCCGGGTGATTGATCTGCATCCACACGTGCGCGCCGCCCGAGCGCGCCACCTGCGCCCATTGGCGGAAGCGGTCGAGATGCGCATCGCTCTCGAGCACGACGCCGTTCGGCCCCGTCATCGCGCGGCCGTCCACCATCACGTTGCCGGTCAGGATCAGGCCGACCTGGCCATCGGCCCACGCCTGGTACAGGCGCAGCAACGCGTCGGACGGTGCGTGGTTCGCATCGGCCATGTTCTCTTCCATCGCGGCCTTGGCCAGACGGTTCGGAATCACCGCCCCGTTGGGCAGTGTCAGCGGTGTAAACAGGTTCATGGAGGGCACCCTCGATTGACGATGCCCAACGATAACTTTAAAGTCAACTTTAAGGTCAAGCGTCTTTTGGAGCACACCATGAAAATCGGCGAACTGGCGAAGGCGAGCGGCCTCGCGGCGTCGCGCATCCGTTTCTACGAAGCAAGCGGGCTGCTCGAACCGGCCCGTCGGCAGGCAAACGGCTATCGTGAATACGGGTCGGAAGCGTTGACGCGGCTCGCGATCATCGACCGCGCGCAGCGCGCGGGCTTCGCGCTCGACGAAATCCGCGCGGTGCTGCCGCCCGATCTCGGCGCATGGCCGCGCGACGAATTGCTGGCCGCGCTGCGGCACAAGGTCGACGAAATCGTGCTGCTCGAACGGCGTCTCGCGCAGAACCGGCAACATCTGGAGGTGCTGATCGACGAGATCGAGAACAAGCCCGAGGGCGAGGATTGCGCGGGCACCGCGCAACGGATGCTCGACCGGCTGTGCGCGCAGGCCGACGCAGCGCCGGCATCGGCGCCGGTGCCCGCGCCCGTCCCCCGGCCGACGCGCAAACGCGCATGACTGGTTACACTGCCGCACCTGCGAACCTGCGAACAACACTCAGCGCTGCGGCGAGACGAGACGACGTGTGCACGTCGGCTTCCGCGGCGCGACCTCATGACCCGATCCGCATGACGATCCCCCGTATCAAAGGATTCCTCGTCGCCGCGCTGCTGACGTTCGGCATCGGCAGCGCCTGCGCCGCGACGTGCGGCGACACACCCTCTTCGATCCGTTGCCCGGACACATCCGACCTTCCGCACGACATCGTCGCGCAGCTTCCCGCCGGCTACGAAGCACTGGATGCTGCATCAGGGCGCCTGACCGACAGCGCCCGCGTCGGCTATGTCGTCGTCGCGCATCAGCCCGACGATTCGATGCGCAAGGCGTCGCTGCGTCCGCTGATGATCTTCCTGCCGGACAAGGACGGGCACTACCGGCTCGCGGCGCGCAACGACACCGTGATCATGAAAGCCGACGAAGGCGGGATGGGCGATCCGTATCTGGACGGCGTTGCCGAGAACGCGCTCACGATCGAACCGCGCACCTTCACGGTCGAACAGGGCGTATTTGCGGGGCCGAACCACTGGCGCGACCGCGTGACGTTTCGCTACGACGCCGCGCATCGCACATGGGTGTTCCATCGCGAAGTGATGCGGAACTGGCGCTTCAACGAGGATCCGAACGGCGATGCGCTGAAAGCCGACCCGGTGCGCGTCACGCGCGCTAATGCAGCGAAGGCCGTCACGTTCGAAGCGTGGCGGCCGAGTTACTGGTGCGATTCGGCCGAGCGGCGCGACAGCGATCCGGCTTGCAGCAAGCAGCATTGACGGCTGCGCCGCTGAACGGCTGCACTGGCTGGCGACGCGTGTGGCCAAGCGGCCGTGCGGATTTGCTTACGTCGCAGGTAATCGACCCGCGCCGCCCGCGCCACGATCATGGCTCCATCGACGCACGAACCGCGTCACGCCAAGGAGCCCGCCATGACCGCCTACGCCATCGCCCACCTGCACGACGTCGAGATGTGCGACGACATCGTCGAATACCTCGAACGCATCGACGGCACGCTCGCGCCGTACGACGGCCATTTCGTGATTCACGGCGCGCGCCCGGAAGTACGCGAAGGTGTGTGGCGCGGCGACCTGATCGCGATCGTGTTTCCCGATCTCGACACGGCGCGCGCCTGGTACGAATCGGACGCATACCGGCAAATCCAGCCGCTGCGCGCGCAGCACGCGAGCGGCCCGCTGATCCTGATCGACGGCGTCGACGAGCGGCACAGGGCGACCGACATCCTGCGTTGAGGCGCTACGTGTTGTGCCCTGCCCATCCGCGACGCGGCAGGCGTGCGCCCGGATACCGCGTTACATCCCGTCGAGCGGTTGCCCCGGCTCCCACGCGTCGACGATCGCTTTCGCCTGCGCGCGATCACGCGCCGACAGCGCGCGTTCGAGGTCGCCGCCCACGACCTCGGAAAACCTGACCTTGTAGCTGCCTTTCCCGGCCTTCACCGCGGCAAGATAGAACGTGTAAGCGGTCCGCAGGTTCTGCTTCACGCCGCGCCCTTGCTGATAGAGCGTCCCCATGCTTTCGAGCCCCAGCGGATCGCCCTGGCGCGCAGCCGCGCGATACAGCGCAATGCCCTTCTTGAGGTCTTCGGGCAGCTTCATCCCCATGTCGTACATCATGCCGAGCGCGCTCTGTGCGGGCGCGTAGCCACGATCGGCCGCCAGCTGAAAGCAATCCGCGGCCACGCGGAAATAGCGCTTGGCCGGATCCTCCTCGTACCGGAACAGCCGCCACGCGATATCGTCGATCCGTACGCCCATGTCGTATTGCGTCTTCACGTCGCCATGCTGCGCGGCGATGAAGCTCCACTTGACCGCCTGCTCCTTGTCAACATCTACGTCGCCGTAGTACTCGCCGAGCAATGCTGCCGCTTCGGCGTTACCTGCGTTCGCCGCGGTCGTCAGTTCGGGGATGGCTGTCTGGTAGTCGTCTTTCTTGTAGGCGTCCAGGCCGCCCTGCAAATCGGCAAATGCCGGCGCAACGGCCAGCGCAATGCACAGCGCCAATAGGGTCTTTTTCATTGCTCTCGATATTGTGATTATTCGATCGGATAGCGGCGAAGCGCGACATCGTGCCCCCACGTGTCGCGCTTCGCATGCAGCCGTCCGGTGCGTATCGTCGTTCTGCGGCCCCGCATGGCGGAACCTGTCGCACCGGATGGCTTTCCTTTTACCGCAATCGCAAATCCGTCGTCAATGAAGCGCCCCCTCGATTGGCCGTGCCGCCTACGCCTTCCGCTCCATCGGTTCGCCGACGACGAACCCGCCGCCCTGGAACCGCTGCGCGGGATCGTCGTAGTCGGCGGTCGGCGCCGTCACCGAGAACAGCCCGGTGAACTGCTCGGAGCTGTCGCGCGGGCGGAAGCCGAGGAAGCCGGCCTTCGTGTTGTCCCACCACTTCACCCGGTTGTCCGACGCGCCGTACACGATCGCGTGCCCGACGCGGTTCGTCAGCAGCGAGCAGCGCACGAGCTCGATGAAGTCGCGATAGCTGAGGAACGTCACGAGCATGCGCGGATTCTTCGGCACTTCGAACGACGAGCCGATCCGCAGGCACACCGTCTCGATCCCGAAGCGGTCGAAGTAGTAGCGCGACAGCGATTCGCCGAAGCACTTCGTCACGCCGTACAGGCTGTCGGGGCGCAGCGGCGAATCGGCGTCGAGCACCTCCGTGACCGGATGGAAGCCGATCGCATGGTTCGAGCTTGCGAACACGACGCGCTTCACGCCATGCTTGCGCGCGGCTTCGTACAGGTTGTACGTGCCGGTGATGTTCGCGCCGACGAGATCGTCGAACGGCGCATCGACCGAAATGCCGCCGAGATGGACGATCGCGTCCACGCCGTCGACGAGCTGCATCACCGCGGCCCGGTCGGCCAGGTCGACGACGCGGGTTTCTTCATGCGCGGCCGCGTCGCCGAGCGTCGCGATGTCGCTGACGCGCACGACGTCGGCCCAGTCGGCAAGCGCGCCGCGCAACTGGCGGCCGAGGTTGCCGGCCGCGCCCGTCAGCAGCAGGCGCCCGAACGGTTTGCGCGCGCCGGTGGATGAGGCGTTCATCGAATCTCCTTGAATCTGGCTGAAATCTGACTGAATCGGAAAACGTTTTCCAACTATACGCGGGAGCGCCGCCGAACGTCAATGGTCGAACCCGTTCGCAGCCATCCGCACTTTCCCGATATTGGCGCGTGGCCGCGCGCGCCCTTTTTCTGCCACAATCCGGCGTTATCGGACGAAAACGTTACCCTTCGAATGAAAAAAGTTTCCCCGACGATCCGCGACGTGGCGGCGGAAGCCGGCGTGTCGGTCGCGACGGTATCGAAGTACGTGAACGGCACGCAGCGCTTCTCGCCGACCGTCGAGGCACGGCTCAAGGAGGCGATCGAACGGCTCGGCTACCGTTCGAACCCGCTCGCGCGCTCGATGATCACCGGCCGCACACGCACGATCGGCCTCGTGATCCTCGACATCAGCAACCCGCACTTCACGAACGTGGTGAAGGGCGCGAACCGCGTCGCGCTGCAGCACGACTACACGCTGCTACTCGTCGATACCGAGGAAAACCAGGCGCGCGAACGCTCGCTGATCGAGGCGCTTGCGCAGCGCGTCGACGGGCTGATCGTCAGTACGCGGATGCCGGATGACGAAGCCGGCTGGATGCTCGATCTCAACAAGCCGCTCGTGCTGCTGCGTCGCAGCCCCGGCCTACCGATTCCGAGTGTCGGCATCGACAACCGGCTGTCGACCTACATGCTCGCGCGCCACCTGCTCAATCTCGGCCACACGCGCATCGCGTATCTCGGCTTCGGCACGGCACGCGTGAACGACGAGCGGATCCAGGGCGCGCGCGACTGCCTCGCCGAAGCCGGGCTCACGCTCGACGTGCACGATGCGCATGCACCGACCGCCGAAGCCGGCGAGCGCGCCTGCTCGCGCGTGATGCTCGGGCCGCAACGCCCGCAGGCGGTGATCTGCTACAACGACCTGATCGCGCTCGGCTTCATGAAGGAAGCCGCGTCGCTCGGCTTCCGGCTGCCGCAGGATGTATCGGTCGCAGGCATCGACAACGTGCCGTACGGCGAATACGCGGCGCCCGCGCTGACCACCGTCGACATCCAGAGCGAGAACATGGGCGAGCTCGCGATGCAGAAACTGATCGACGCACTCGCGGGCCGCACCGATGCGAGCTATTCGACGTTCGAGCCGCGGCTGATCATGCGCGCGTCGACGGCCGCGGTCGGCTGAGTTCCCTGCTTCGCGCCTTCAAAAGAAAACGCGCCGCCCTCGGGCGGCGCGTTCGTTTGCAGACACGCGATTACACGATCACTCCATCACGCGTCGAGTTGCGCGGGCTTCATCTTCGGCGTGAGCACGTGCATCACGGCCAACGCGATCAGGTAGGCCGATGCGCCGATCGCGAACAGCACCCAGTAGTGGCCCGTGCGCTGCAGCACCTGGCCGATCACTTCCGAGAACAGCACGCCGCCGATCGAACCGGCCATCCCGCCGATGCCGACCACCGATGCCACCGCGCGGCGCGGGAACAGGTCGGACGCCGTCGTGAACAGGTTCGCCGACCAGCCCTGGTGCGCGGCGGCGGCGAGGCCGACGATCAGCACCGCGGCCCACAGGCTCTGCACTTGCGACACGAACGCGATCGGCAGCACGCAGCATGCGCAGATCAGCATCGTCGTCTTGCGCGCGCCGTTCACGCTCCAGCCCGCGCGCAGCAGCATCGACGACAGCCAGCCGCCGCCGATGCTGCCGACCGTCGTCAGCGCGTAGATGCAGACGAGCGGCAGGCCGATGTGCTGCATGTCCATCCCGCGCGATTCGTTGAGCCACTTCGGAAGCCAGAACAGGTAGAACCACCACACCGGGTCGGTCAGGAACTTGCCGATCAGGAACGCCCACGTCTCGCGCTTGCGGATCAGTTCGCCCCAGCGCGGCGCACCGGCATTCGCGTTCGCCGCGTCGAGCGCTTCGGCTTCGTCGCGCGGCTCGTTGTACTCGGCGGCGAGCGCGCGCGTATCGGCCTGGCGATAGAACACGAGCCACACCGCGAGCCACACGAGGCCGATCGCGCCGATGATCACGAACGCCGCGCGCCAGCCGTAGGCCACCGCGATCGCCGGGATGATCGCCGGTGCGAACACCGCACCGATGTTCGCGCCCGAGTTGAAGATGCCGGTGGCGAGCGCGCGTTCGCGGCGCGGAAACCATTCGGCCGTCGTCTTGATCGCGGCCGGGAAGTTGCCGCCCTCGCCGATCCCGAGCAGCGCGCGCACGAACGCGAAGCCCATCACCGAGCCGACCGCCGCGTGCAGCATCGCTGCGATGCTCCACACCAGCATCGCCAGCGCGTACGAAATACGCGTGCCGAGCCGGTCGACGATGCGCCCGAAGCCAAGCAGGCCGATCGCATAGAACGCGGAAAACGCCATCACGATGCGGCCGTACTGCACCTGGCTCCAGCCGATGTCGTGCTGGAGCATCGGCGCGAGCAGGCCGAGGATCTGTCGATCCATATAGTTGATGACGGTCGCGAAAAACAGCAGCGCACAGACGGTCCAGCGGTAGCGGCTGGCGGCAGCGCGCACGGCGCCGACGACGGCAGATTGCATGAATGTCTCCGATGCGCGGCCGCGCCCGTCGCGCCGCACGAATTTCGTTGACCGGCGACCGGCGCCGGGGCGGACGGCGGCGCGCTGTCGCGCACGGCCGATTCCGCCGATCAATCTGGAAAACGTTTTTCAAAGGATAGGGCGTGTGCCGGTGCCCTGTCAGTCGGGGATTTCGATGAGTCATCTCAAATTGGTCGCGGCAAAAGAGATGACTGTTTCACCACGTGGCATTAACCGTTTTTCCCGGATTTTCCCGACAGGCGCGCGTGGGGACGGCCACCGATACACATGTCCGATTCCAGCCAGAATCGGGGGCCGGGATGGTTTACAGTCGTCTCATGCGCCTCGATCCCGATACCTGCTACGACGCCCTGCTTTCGCGGAACCGCCGCTTCGACGGCTGGTTCTTCGTCGGCGTCGCAACGACGGGCGTGTATTGCCGCCCCGTCTGCCCGGTGAAGCCGCCGAAAGCGCAGAACTGCAGCTACTACCCCACCGCCGCGGCCGCCGAGAAAGTCGGCTTCCGGCCCTGCATGCGCTGCCGCCCCGAGCTCGCGCCCGGCCACGGGCTGCTCGACCTGTCCGGCAATCTTGCCGACGCGGCCGCCACACTGATCGAGGACGGTTTCCTGAACACCCATTCCGTCGAAGCGCTCGCGCAGCGCGTCGGCGTGACCGAGCGCCATCTGCGCCGGATCTTCGGCGCGCAGTTCGGCGTGTCGCCGGTCGAGTTCGCGCAGACGCACCGGCTGCTGATGGCCAAGCGGCTCCTGACCGATACCGCGCTGCCGGTGGCCGTCGTCGCGTCGACGGCCGGGTTCGGCAGCGTGCGGCGCTTCAACGACCTGTTCCTGCAGCGTTACGGCCTCAATCCGCTGCGGCTGCGCAAAGGGGCCCGCGCGTCGGCCGATGGCGACATGACGTTCCCGCTGCCGTACCGGCCGCCGTTCGCATGGGACGACCTGATGCGTTTTCTCGCGCAGCGGCAGATCGACGGCGTCGAGCGGATCGATGCGCAGGGTTATGCGCGTGTCGTTGAATTGCCGAACCGGAACGGCAACGACGGTAACGGGCGCGTTGCCGGGTGGCTGTCCGTCGCGCACGTGCCGCAGCGCTTCGCGCTGGCCGTCACCGTATCGCCCGCGCTGACGCCGGTCGTACCGGCCGTGCTCGCTCGCGTGCGGCGGCTGTTCGATCTCGACAGCCGCCCCGACGTAATCGACTCGCATCTCGGCGAACTCGCGAGCGGCTCGCCGGGCCTGCGTGTGCCCGGCGCGTTCGACGGCGTCGAGATTGCGATCCGTGCGATCGCGGGCGAACGGCTTGCGGCGACGCACGAAGGCACGCCTGTGCTGGCACGCATCGCCGAGCGTTTCGGCACATCGATCGAAGGCGCGCCGCCGGGCCTCACGCACGCGCTGCCCTCCGCCGCGACGCTGGCCGCGCTGCCGCCTTCCGCGCTTGAAACGATCGGCATCGCGCGCGATACCGCACAGGCGATCGTGTCGCTCGCACGCGCCGTCGACGACGGCACGCTCGCGCTCGAACCGATGGCGCCGCTCGACGCGACGCTTGCCGCGCTGCGCGCGCTGCCCGGCTTCGACGAACGCGCGGTGCAGTACGTCGCGATGCGCGCGATGGCCTGGCCGAATGCGTTCCCGGCCGACGATGCGTGGCTTCCCGCCCGCGCCGAACGCGCCCGTGTGCCATCATCCGCGCCGCATGCGGCGCGCTGGGCGCCGTGGCGCGCGTATGCCGCACTGCACGTGTGGCGCCTTCATGGAGATGTGCTGCGATGACTCCCGCTCACCTGATTCCGAGCCCGCTGGGCGACATCGCCGTACGTATCGAGGACGATGCGCTGACGGGCCTCTACTTCGTCGGCCAGAAATACTTCCCGCCGGTAGCGATCGTGACCGAAGCGGATGCGCTCGCGATGTCGCCGCTTGCGCGCAAGGTCGCGGAAGAAGTCGCGGAATACTTCACCGGCACGCGCGAAACGTTCTCGGTGCCGATTCACTTGCGCGGCACCGCGTTTCAGCGACGGGTATGGAAGGAACTGCTCGCGATTCCGTTCGGCGAACTCGTGACGTACGGCGAGATCACCGAACGCGTCGGGTTGCCGATGAGCGGCGCGCGCGCGGTGGGTGGTGCGGTCGGCCGGAACCCGGTGTCGATCATGGTGCCGTGCCATCGCGTGGTCGGCGCATCGGGCAGCCTGACCGGCTATGCGGGCGGCATCGACCGCAAGCGTGCGCTACTGTCGCTCGAAGGCGCGGGGTTCGAGCGCGGCGCCCACCATCCGGTGCAGCAGGCGCTCGCGTTCTGAGCAGTAATACGCGACCGCGTTAAGCGTTCAGCACGGGCCGGCGGGCTTCACGCTTCGCATACGCGCCGGGCGTCACCTGGAATTTCGCCTGGAACAGCGCGATGAACGACGACGTCGAGTCGTAACCCAGTTGCGCGGCCACCGCGCCGATCGGCTCACCGGCATCGAGCAGCGGCAATGACGCCAGCAGCCGCACCGCCTGCCGCCATTCGGTAAACGACAGCCCCGTGTCCTGCCGGAACAGCCGCGACAGCGTGCGCCGCGTCGCGCCGACCTGATGGCCCCATTCGTCGAGATTGCGCGTATCGCCCGGATACGCATGCAACGCACGCGCGATTTTCAGCAGACGCGGATCGCGCGGCAGCGGCACCGTCAGCGGCGCCTGCCGCATCCGTGCGATCCGGTCGGCGATCAGGCAGACGAGCGCACCGTCGGGCCCCGTCTCGTCGTAGTTCACCGGCAATTCGGCCGTGGCGATCACCAGCTCGCGCAGCAGCGGCGTCATGCAGAGGATCGCGCAATCGTCGTGCACGTCGTCGCGCGCGATCGCGGCATCGAGATACAGGCTGTGGAACGCGACGCAATCGCGCGTCGACACCGCGTGCGGCACGTGCGGCGGAATCCACATCGCATAGTGCGGCGGCAGCAGGTGCCGGCCCGACGGCGTCGACACCTCGAGCACGCCGCTCGTCGCATACATCAGCTGCGCCCACGGATGACTGTGCGCGTCGATGCTTACGTTGCCGGGAATCCCGAACGCGCGCACGTACAGTGGCCTCGGTAGGCGCGCCATTGGCGGCACCGCGTAAGGGTCACCCGATTGTCCCGCCAGCAACATAAGACGTCCTCCGAAGGTCATTGCACGAACGAGCGCGATGCTACCGTGGCGGCTCTTCTTTCACACGGCTTCCGTTCATGAGCGCTCATACCCGCACCACCCGCAAGACCGTCACCACGATCCGCTCGACCAAGGGCATCGGCAGCCTCGTATCGCTGACCGCGTATTCCGCGCCGATGGCGAAGCTCGTCGACGAGGTGGCCGACGTGATCATCGTCGGCGACTCCGTCGGCATGGTGCTGTACGGGATGCCCGATACGCTGCGCGTCACGCTCGACATGATGATTGCACACGGTGCGGCCGTCGTGCGCGGCGCCGCGCAGGCGTGCGTCGTCGTCGACCTGCCGTTCTCGACGTATCAGGAATCGCCCGCGCAAGCGTATCGCTCCGCCGCGCGCCTGCTCGCCGAAACCGGCGCGCAGGCCGTGAAGCTCGAAGGCGGCAGCGAGATGGCTGACACGATACGCTTCCTGACCGAGCGCGGCATTCCGGTGATGGCGCACATTGGCCTCATGCCGCAGCAGGCCAACGCGACGGGCGGCTTCCGCGCGCAGGGGATGGACCCGCGTTCGGCCGCGCAGGTGTTCGACGCCGCATGCTCGGCCGAGCGGGCCGGCGCGTTCAGCGTCGTCATCGAGGGCACTGCCGAAGCGCTCGCGCGCCATATCACCGAAACACTGACGATCCCGACGATCGGCATCGGCGCATCGCCCGCGTGCGACGGCCAGGTGCTCGTGACCGAGGACATGATCGGCGCATTCGATGCGTACACGCCGCGCTTCGTGAAGCGTTATGCCGATGCGAACGCGGTGATGCGCGATGCGATTCGTCAGTACGCGCACGACGTGCGCCAGCGTGTGTTTCCGGAGCCCGCGCATTGCTTCGGGTATGGCAAGCCGCTGCAATTGGTGGGCGTGGCTGACGCGGCTGCGTGATGACGTGATGACGTCGCGAAGGCATTCGCGAACGCATCGCGAATGCCTCGATCACGCTCGCTTGCGCATCGCATGCGCGACCCGCGCGTTCGCCTCGAACTTCGCGCGATGCGTCGAGAAGAATGTCCGCACGTTGCGGACGTTCGACGCGCCGGTGAACAGCCTCCGCGCGAATTCGTCGTATTCGGCGACGTCGGCCAGATCGGCCACCACGACGAAATCCGGCCCCGGCGACACGCGGTAGCACTGCGTGACGGCCGGCTCCGCGCACACGTACGCTTCGAACGCGTCGTACTCTTCGGCCGTCTGCCGGTCGAGGCTGATCTCGATCAGCGCGGTGACGGCCGTGCCGATCGCCACCGGGTCGAGCACAGCGACCTGCCGGCGGATCACGCCGGCCTCCGTCAGCCGCCGCACGCGACGCATGCAGGTGGGCGGCGACGACAGCGCGCGCTCGGCCAGTTGCAGGTTCGACACCGACGCGTCGTCCTGCAGGATCGCGAGGATGCGCAGGTCGAGATCGTCGAGGGTGATGCCGGCCATCGGCGGCTCCTTCCGGTCAGGACATGAAATTTAATTTCAACATGATAGACGATCTACCAATTGTTTCATTTGTTATTGAATTTTGAAATTTAATTCCATTTTACTCGCCCTACCATCGCTCTCACTGGACCAGACAGGACATTTACGGAGCGCGATATGTGTGGAATTGTCGGGGCGGTCGCCCAGCGGGACATCCTGCCGAACCTGGTCGACGGCCTGAAGCGGCTCGAATACCGCGGCTACGATTCATGCGGCGTCGTGGTCTACCGCGACCGGGCGCTGGCGCGCGCCCGCAGCGTCGACCGTGTGGCCAACCTGCAGCGCGAGATCGCCGAGCATGCGCTGTCGGGCTACACCGGCATCGCGCATACGCGCTGGGCCACGCACGGCGCGCCCGTCACGCTCAACGCCCATCCGCACTTCTCGCCGAGCGACGCCAATGCACGCATCGCGCTGTCGCATAACGGGATCATCGAGAACTGCGACCAACTCCGCGCCGAACTGCAGGCGCACGGCTACGTGTTCGCGAGCCAGACCGACAGCGAGGCGATCGCGCACCTGATCGATCATCTGTATGACGGCGATCTGTTCGATGCGGTCCGGCGTGCGGTTGCGCGACTGCGCGGCAGCTATGCGATCGCGGTGATGTGCCGCGACGAGCCGCACCGGATCGTCGGCGCGCGCGACGGGATGCCGCTCGTCGTTGGCGTCGGCGAAGGCGAGAATTTTCTGGCGTCGGATGCGATTGCGCTGTCGGGGATCACCGATCGCATCGCTTACCTCGAGAACGGTGACGTTGCCGATATTCAACTGCATCGCTACTGGATCGTCGATGCGGCCGGCCAGCGCGTCGAGCGCGCGGTGCAGCGGGTCGCCGCGCATAGCGGTGCGGCCGATCTCGGGTCGTATCGCTACTACATGCAGAAGGAGATCTTCGAGCAGCCGCAGGCGGTGGCCGATACGTTGCTCGATGTGTCGTCGATCATGCCGGAGTTGTTCGGTGACGGTGCGTGGCGGGTTATCAATGATGTCGATTCGGTGTTGTTGCTCGCGTGTGGTGGTAGCTATCACGCGGCGCTTACGGCGAAATACTGGATCGAGAGCATCGCGAAGCTGCCGGCTAGTGTGGAAATTGCGAGCGAGTTTCGGTATCGCGACAGTGTGCCGAATCCGCGCACGCTCGTTGTCGCCGTGTCGCAAAGCGGTGAGACGGCCGATGTGCTTGGTGCGGTGCATGTCGCCAAGCAAAGCGGGATGATGCATACGCTCGCAATCTGCAACGTCGCGACAAGTGCGTTGATGCGGGAATGTGCGCTGCAGTTTGTCACGCGTGCGGGGATCGAGATCGGCGTGGCCTCGACGAAGGCTTTTACGACGCAGCTCGTTGCGTTGTTTCTGCTGACGTTGTCGCTTGCGCAGGTGCGTGGGCGGTTAAGCGACGACGAAGAGAAGGAGCATCTGCGCGCGCTGCGGCATCTGCCCGATGCGATGTCGAAAGTGCTCGCGCTCGAACCGCAAATCATGGCGTGGTCGGAACTGCTGGCGCGACGCGACAACATGCTGTTTCTCGGGCGCGGGATGCATTATCCGATCGCGCTGGAAGGCGCACTGAAGATGAAGGAGATTTCGTATATTCACGCGGAGGCTTATCCGGCCGGGGAGCTGAAGCATGGGCCGCTGGCGCTGGTGAGTAACGAGATGCCGGTGATTGCGGTTGCGCCGAATGACATGCTGCTCGAAAAGCTCCGGTCGAACATGCATGAAGTCAGTGCGCGGAATGGCAAGCTTTTTGTGTTCGCGGATGTGGACTGCGGGTTGGTGCCGAGTGAAGGCATCGAGGTGATTCGGCTCAATGAATACTACGGGCCGCTTTCGCCGATTCTGCATACGGTGCCGATGCAGCTGCTCGCGTATCACGCCGCGCTGGCACGGGGGACGGATATCGATAAGCCAAGGAATCTGGCGAAATCAGTGACGGTGGAGTGAGGGTCTCCGAATCAGCGATTCGGGTTGCTAAGTTGCATTAATTTCGGTTACAGGCCCCTCCATTTGGATTCAGTTACGGGGCGCTGACCTATCGCTGAGCCTTGTCGCACCAGGCGTAACCAGAACTATTGTCAAAGGGGCGCTGGAGCCATTTCCAGCCCCCCTTTTTTGCGATTGCCCGAGCATTCTGGCATCCGTTGCATAGGGTCTCTGCGTGTTGAGTAATCATGCCGGCGCCAGTTTTCCGCCTGCACCGCAGGCCGCAGCTCTGCTCAAGTCCAATCTCCCGAAACGAAGAAAGTATGCCCGAACACGGGCCGGGCATCGCGACACGTCCGGCGCTGCCGACGATAGTCTCCCCGCGTTTCGTCGTCTTGTCGAAAACGTTTGCAACAATATTCGTCAAAAAAATACTGATTTTTCGGTATACGCTTTTGTAAGCGTACGTATAACATCGAAATTTCAGCGCCCATTTCAAATAAAGCACCAACTAAAGCAACTGCTTCGGTCGCGATAAATTCAGAGGGGACTTGACCAGTGACAATCATCCAAGAAATCTACCAGTGGTCGAAGACTCTTTCGGCCTGGCAGCAAGACGCTATTGCCCGACTGTATGTAAATCGTGAGCTATCGCCCGAGGACATCGAGGACCTCTATGCGCTTGCCAAAGCTGAAACCGGCATCCCTGATGAGAACGGCCGAGTGGCTAAGAAGTTGGAAAGCGCCGAGGTCGCACCCCAGACCAATCCCACCCGACTGGTCCAGATTGTCGCCGTCAAGGAGTTGCAGCACGTCAACGCCTTGGTTCAAGGCGGCCGACTCCCGATTTCGCCGACTGGCCTGACCGTCATCTACGGCGAAAATGGCGCTGGGAAATCTGGCTATTCCAGAATCTTCAAACACGCGTGCCGCGCGCGGGACCGAAGGGAGCCCATCCTCCCCAACGCGCGTCTCGACCCGAAGGATGCCGGCATTGCACAGGCAGTGTTTGAGACTATCGTCGATGGCACGACCGTCGACTTCGAGTGGAAACATCGTGCAGAACCGCCCATACCGCTCGCCGACATCTCAATCTTCGACACGCACTGCGCACGGGCGTATATCGACAACCAGGGCGACTTTGCCTATGTGCCGTACGGGCTAGACATTCTCGAAGGACTGGTAACGCTGTGTGGGAAGTTGAAGGCCCGCGCGACGAAGGAGAAGACCGACTCGTCACCGAGCGATGCGGCGTACGCTACGCTCATCAACCAGACCACCGCCGTCGGTCGCGCACTCAGCGGTATCTCCAAGAAAACCACCAGAGAAGAGATTGCGGCGCTGACCACGCTGTCGGACGAGGAAGTTGAACGCCGAGAAGTTTTGACAAAGACGCTTTCCGAAGCGGACCCGAAGACCAAAGCTCGAGAGATTCGAAACAAGGCGCTGCGTGTAAAGGGGCTGAAGACACCGATTGAGACGAAGCTCGGGATTGTCTCCATCGAAAAGCTTCAGAATCTCCAGGAGCTTATTGGCAAATCGAACGCCGCGAAGAAAGTCGCCGACGCCGCCGCGGAAGCCTTTCGAAGTGAACCAGGTCAGTTGCCTGGCACTGGTGGGGATGAGTGGAAGACGCTGTTCGATGCGGCTCGTGACTTCGCAGCCATCTCCCACGCTGGCCACGATATTTCTGCTCTTGCTGAAGACGCGAAGTGCCCTCTTTGCCAGAACGAGTTGGGCGCAGAAGGTGCAGGCAGGCTGGGACGTTTCGACGCGTTCATCAAGGACAGGGTTGAGCAAGCCGCGAAGGACGCGCGAAACCTGGCGAAGGACGCGTACAGCTCGATAAAGGGTGCGAAGCTCGACTTTACGATTGACGCTGCCATGAAGGAAGAGCTGAACACGCTGGACACACAACTGTTGCCGCTTTGCGAGCAATCGGAAGCCAGTTTGAAGACCCGACAATCCGAAGCGTTGCTCGCTTCCGGCGGTACCCTGTCGTGGGAAAACGTGTCCACAGCGCCAAACGACGCCACCGTCCGACTCGGAGAGGTTTGCGACACACTGGAAACTCAGGCAAAGACCCTCGAAGCGTCCGCCGATGAGGTCGCCCGCACCAAGCTGGTGGCCGAGCGAGCGGAACTCGACGCAAGGCACAAGCTCAGCGAAGTGAAGGACGCCGTGCTTGAGGCTATGTCGAAATACGAGTATTGCGCGAAGTTGCAAAAGTGCATCGAAGGGACGGACACGCGTGGGATTTCTCGTAAGTCAACAGACCTTTCCCGAACCCTTGCAAGTAAGGAGTTGGCAGATGCTCTGAACGAGGAGCTCAAGAGGCTGAAGTGTCATGAGCTGCAGGTCGTCATGAAGCCTGAATCGCCCGGCGGCCGCACGCAATTCAAGCTGACGCTTCAACTGCCGGGTAGCGCGACGCCTGCGGCCGTTCTCAGTGAAGGCGAGCAGCGCGCCATCGCTATCGCGTCGTTCCTCGCCGAAACTAAGCTCAGTGGTGGGCGCGGCGGCATCGTCTTCGACGACCCCGTCTCATCACTCGACCATCGTCGCCGATGGGAAGTCGCGGAGCGTCTGGTCGAAGAGTCGCTCAAGCGGCAGGTCATCATTTTCACGCACGACATTTATTTCCTGTGCATTCTTGAGCAGAAGGCCGACGAGCTCAAAGCCACGCTCCAGCCAAATTACATCCGTCGTACCAGCGACGGATTCGGCGCGCATTCCGAAGGACTTCCCTTCGACGTGCTCGGGACGAAGAATCGCGTTGGCAAGCTTCGACAGATGCTTGTGGAGATTCGCAAAGTACATGCCGCTGGAGATGAAGACGGGCATCGCGCGCTCACGGCGCGTGCGTACGGTGATTTACGCCTTGCTTGGGAGCGATGCGTGGAAGAAGTCCTTTTAAATGGCGCGATTCAACGCTTCGGCGAGGGCGTCTCCACACTCAAATTGAGAGAAGTCGTTGTGTCGGACGACGACTATCGCGCGATTGAAGTAGGGATGGGAAAAAGCTCAAAATTCGAGCACGATGCCGCCGTCCGGGTCGGCAGGTTGCCTATTCCGCACCCTGATGAACTCAGTGAAGACATTGAGAAGCTCGAATCTTGGAGAGACTTGGTTGTTCGTCGACGCACCGAAATTCGCGCGGCTAGAGGTTGAGTCCTACTGATACCCGCGTGCTGTCAAAGATGCAATCCTGGTGATGCCCTTCCTCACATCCAAAGGCTAATGTGACATGCTTGAAGAACTCTATAGTCGAATTTCGCCCGCCTGCTGCTACATAACTATCTTCCTTGACGACGAGAAAATCAGCGAAGGCACGGGATACGCGTACACGGCCGAAGGGCAGGTTCTGACGGCAGCACATGTTGTGACCGGACGATTCCCTATTCGGAGGAGCGACTACAGAACTCCAGAGCTGAAGATATTCTGCAAATTCCCTAGCGTTCCAGTAGCTGAATACGCGGTAGTTATGTGCTGTCCAGAGATACAGGTCTCGGGCTTTACGAGCAATGTCCAGTTGGACATGGCGGTACTGCATCCGAAAGTTCCTTTCTCCCACAATGTTCACTGGATACCAGTTCCACTGGAAACGCCTCGTCTCGGTCAGCGCGTTTTTATGGCCGGCTATTCAGAGGAGCTACGGCTCCCTTTCGATGTAGACCGACTTCTTTCTCCTGCAACGGAAGGGACAGATGCGTTCAGGGCCGCAATGGAAAAAGGGTATCAGGCTGATATGACCGGCCCCCTCTTCAAGCAAGGGCACATTGGAAACATCAGGCGCATTGTGGCGGGTGATGGTCGCCGCACGCTGGAGTGTGACGTCATGTATATCGACAATGCGATGCATACAGGTGCCAGCGGCGGCCCCCTATTCAATGAGAGGGGCGAGGCTATTGGCGTTCTGTCCCAACGAGCCGTAACAACTGTCGATGTTGGCAAAGATGGCAATACTCGAGTTCCTTCGGGGTGTACGGTGGCCATCAGCCTCTTGCCCCTACGATTTGCTGGCGCCGGGGCCAGCACTGCCGCGTAGCCACGCAAAGCGCTCACGCAGGGGCTTGGGGTACGTCTAAGCATTCAGGGCGCGGGCGCTGAATACTAAGGGGAAGAAATGCTCAAACCAAATGAATTCGCGTACTTTGCATACGGGTCCAACATGAGTGCGCCGCGGCTGTCCGACCGCATCAAACCAATTCGGCACATCGCGAACGGCTATCTCGATGGATACCAACTCACGTTTGACAAGGCTTCCATCGATGGCTCAGGCAAATGCGATTGCAAGTACACCGGGGAACCAGGGCACCGCGTGTGGGGGGTTCTGTTCGCCATAGATGTTGGCAGCCTGCCCGCCCTGGACAAATACGAAGACGCCGGTCGAACCTATGAGCGACAAGAGATTCGGGTTCCGACAGACCAAGGAGTCGTTACGTCATTCACTTATTTCGCAACCAAGACGGAGCCAGGGCTCAGGCCGTATCACTGGTACAAATATCACGTGCTTTATGGTGCCCGTGAGGCAAAACTCCCACCCGACTACATAGCAGCAATCGAGCAAATTGAGGAAATACAGGACCTCGACGCAGCTCGAATCAAGAAAAATCTGGCGGTTTATAGCGACGTCCAGGCGTAGCCGCTCGGACGTCACGCAGCGAGCTTGTGCTCGTAATACGGCCGGTCCTTGTCATCGAGGATGGCCGTAACCGAAATTATTGTAAAAGCAGGTGTTTTGATGTACAGGGTGTCCGCGCAAACACCGGCTCGATTGGGTGTGCCTGAGTGGGGCGGAGAGGCCATTGATTTTTCGACGAAATCCACGCGTAACCGGAACTGGCGACGGCATGTAACCAGAACTATTGCAACTCAGCACGGGCCGGTCATGACGACGCGCAGCGCAGAAGTTTTCCGGAATGACTGAACTGAACTTGCCCGCGTCGCAGCCGAGCAACGGTCAGGCAGACGTCGCCCTGTTTCCGCAGCAGCACATCCGGTCTGACGTGGCGCCGCCGCCGTGTGCCGCGGCATCAACCGCGACCATGGCCCCGCCGATACACCGCCCGAGTCTTGCGGATATCGCGCGTCAAGCGAGTCTGATCGAGATACCCGAGAAGGCATGAGCCAGTTCCGCGAGATCGACCGGCTCGCCGCCGGCGAGCCGGTCGGTGGCCTCATGCAATCGGTATCGACAGATCACCCGCTTCGGCGTCACGCCCACATCGCTGGAAAAGCGCTGCTGCAGCGTGCGCTCGCTCAACCCCGCACGCTCGACATGTTCCGTTGCGGAGCCCCTTTACCGGCCAAAGACTCGCGCAAGAAACCCGCTATTTCGAGAGACTCAGCTTCTTCAACAACACCACACCACTCGCTGGATTCACGAGCGAAATGGATTCGATATCCAGGTACAACCTCGAAGTCCTCGTCGTGATGTCGGTCGGCTCGTCGTTGCTCGGCTCGGCGTGCTCGATGTGTTCGGTCAGGTACGGCCGGACCAGGCGCCCGGAAAGTGCGAACGCGAACCCGCCATGCATTTGCGCGTACGCAGCGGGTGACAGCCTCACGCGGCCGCGCACGGTGGACTTCCTGCCTTTTCCGGGATCGAGTTCGATGATGTCGATCTGCTGGATATAGCCTTTTGCCTTCGCCTCGGGTGCGATCACGAGCCCGCGCCCTCGCGGCCCGGTAATGACCTTTCTGAGCAGGATACCTGTCCGGCCTTCGCCGTCGGCGTCGACCAGGTCGACGTTCACCTTCAACAGATGCTTCTGCGACTGATATCGCAGCCCGTATGACACCGGCACCAGGAAAGTTACCTCACGATCCAGGTTGACCGCGGCCAGGTCGGCGTTCTGGCCATGCTTGTCGGCCACGCCGGGGATCAGGCTGCGGACGCGATTGCTCAGGGACGGGGACGCGCTTTTGACGTGCAGCTTCTCCAGTGCTTCCCGAATCGCAACCGGATCGTCGCCGACAATCGGCCGCGTGAGCGATGTGTTGGCCGAAACGGCAGGCGCGACGCTCGCCGTTTCGTTGACATTGTCGGCCGCTGCACGCGTCGCGACTGGGGCCAGCATGATCGCCACGGCGACGACGCACGCGACATTCAGACGGCCCAACATGGATTTCCGGTGAAGCACGACAAACTCCTGATTTTCTGGCGGATCGGTCGACTATGAGATCGGCAGGATCAAACGATCGGTAACGTACCAACCATTCGGGTTCACCGATCGCCTGCGCGACACATCATGGGTTCATTATCAGTTCGGCGGCAGGCCGGTGCGCCACACTATCGTATTGCCCAGACTACAACAATCCACGACAAGCGAGCAGGGGCACGACGGACCGGGAGTGTCAGAATTTCCATGTTCAAGGCGGGTTGAGATTCACACGGATGGTCGAACGAATCGATCCTCGTAGAGGATGGCGAACGGGTTCATCGCCGCCTTCCAGTCATGAGCAGCACGCCCCCGATGGTGACAGGAGGTTTCATGGCCCTTCCTCGAATGATGACTGGTTTTACGAATCATGTTGCCGTCGCAATGCATCCGGAGGCTTAGCCTTCCGACGAACGCATCGACACGTCGCCGACGACCACCCCTCTCAACCCCTCCCGCAACGTCGCAACATTGTCTACGCCGTTCAGTTGCTCAAACTCCCGCTGCGCCTCCCGCCAGAGAGGGGCTGCCCTGTCGTGCAGGCGCCGCCCTTCCTCGGTGAGCTCGATCAGACGGCTTCGGCCGTCCGTGGGCGACGGCTTGATCGTGACGAAGCCGTCGCGCTCCAGGAAGCCAACCATTTTCCCCATCGCCGTTCGTTCGATATCGAGCCGTTCGGCAAGGGCGTTGACCGGGGTACTTCCCACCTCGTTCAGGGCGGCCAGGGTGAGGAATTGCGTGATGCGCAGGCCCGCGGGCTCAAGATGGCTATCGTAGAGTCGGGAGATCTGCCTGCTCGCTTTCCTTACGGCGAAGCAGTTGCATTGATCGATTCCAAGCGGCTGGTTGACCGGCAACATCCGTTCTACTCCTGATTTCGGTTAATGGCGCGAACGCCAAGCGTACGTCGCGCGAAGGTGTGGCGGTATCTTTCTACGAAAGCCGGGAGCGGCGGCGCTGGCGTACGGCGATCCGCGCACCGCATGTCTCGCTGCCGCAACCGCCCCGTATCATCTGCGGTGTTCAAAGCCCTGCAGGCGGTGTGATGTAGCCGGGTATTTCGGCGGCAAGCGTACTCTTCAGCACCGCTGTCCCCTCGTCGGCCATCACCTCGCTCTTGCCGAAAGCGAGAGCGTCGTAAGTCTGTCGCACGACGTCCTCCGGACTGGCTTTGGGCACGTCAATGCCGTTGGTCAGGTCTGTATCCACGAATCCGACGTGCAGGCCGAGAACCTGGATGCCACGCTCGTGCAGATACAGGCGCAGCTGGTTTGTGTAACTCCACGCGGCGGCCTTCGACGCAGCATACGGTGTCAGATAGGGCCGCGGAAGCCACACGATGTCGGAAAGCACGTTGATGATGGCGGCATGCGGCTGGGCCGACAATATCTGCTCGAAGGCCTGTGTGACGCGCACTACGCCGTAGTAGTTGGTATCGAACATGCGAGCGGATTGCGCTTCCATGTCGGCCGCCAGAGGCCCGTCGATCAGAGCGGCAATCCCCGCGTTGTTGACCAGCAGCGTCGTATCCGCCGCCAGTTTCGCGGCCTCGGCGATCGACGCCTTATCCGTGACATCGATCCTGACCGGCACAACGCCCGGCTCGTCGAAACCGCTCGTGTTGCGCATGCCCGCATAGACTTTCGCCGCCCCGCGACGACGTGCCTCTCGCGCAAAAGCCAGACCCAGGCCGCGATTGGCACCGGTGATGAAGACGGTGGCGTTCTTGATATCCATCACATGCTCCTCTTTCAAAGGCCGCATGCCGGGTGCGAGTCGACTCGCGCCGCCAGCCTGCGCGTGCTCGGTTCAAAGAAAGGCGTTTTCCGGCAACTGCTTCGAGAGCGCCCCCCGCAGATGGGTGGCGAGCGTCAGTACAGCGCCAAGCGGGCTCATTCGCACGCTGACTCGCGGCACCGATCCGTCGGCGTTGCGATCGACCACGACGACCGCGCTCAACTCCTCGCCGCTCGTCAGAACAGCCTCGTATTCAAGAAAAAGCCGCGAGCCGACGGTTTCAAGAAAAGTGGGCGTCTGTGACGCGTAGAAGGTTCCGACGGCGTCGACGGCAAGCCGGATTTCGTCGCGCCCGATGACGGGACCGCGCAACACCGAGCTGACCAACTCCGCGTCAGCCGTCAGATCATCGAGAAACGGGTGGCGCTCGTCTTGAGTGATTGACATATTCAAACCTCGATTCGTTTTAAGGATGGGTTCACGCGAATGCGGACCGATTCTTGGCGACGAACTGCTGGACCGACAGCGGCGGCTTCCCGGTGATTGTCTCGACGACATCGTTGGTGCCCGAGAAAATGCCGTCGCGGTAGTTCTGCGCGACTTCGACCAGATGCTGCGTGAGGAACGGCGGAAACTTGTAAAGGGTTTCCATCTTGATTCGGAATTCCTCGATGGAAGTCGGCGCGTATTCGATCCGGGTGCCGAGAACCTCGCTCATCGCGGCTGCGATCTCGACATGGTTCATCTCGACGGGGCCGTGGAGCGTATAGGTCTTGCCCTCGTGGCCTGCGGGGTTGGCGAGGAGATGAGCGATGACGCGCCCCTGATCGTCGGAGGCGATGGGCGCGTGACGGCCGTTGCCAAACGGAAATTCAATCTTCCTCGTGGCCCGGATTTCCTTTGCAAAATGCGGATAGACGAGCCAATCGGCGAAGAAAGTGGGGCGCAAATGGGTAGTCGCGACATCCGACCAATCAAAGACCTGTTCGGAAACCCAGTGATCCTGTGCCGCGTGGCTCGCCGACTCCCGGCGTGCGGAAATCTGCGACATGTTGACGATCGCCGAGACGCCCGCCTCCTTTGCTGCCTGCGCGAAATAGGCCGCGGCCCCGATGATTCCCGGCGCGATCGGATGAAGGAAATAGGCTGACCGGATTCCTTCCATCGCTGCCCGAATGTCGTTGATGTCGGTGAAGTCCCCCACCGCGATTTCGACACCGCGCCGCCTCAGGGCGGCCGCCCGGTCGTCATCCGTGCGCACATATGCCCGCACGCGTTTGCCCATCTTGAGCAGTTCGTCAATGGCAATACCTCCGGTCCGTCCGGTTGCACCGCTCACAAGAATTTCGGCCTCGTTCATCGCTTCGCTCCGTTCGAAAATGAGAGCATATGCTCTCTTGAGGCAAAGATAGGAGCATGTGCTCTCATTGTCAAGTTTTTCTGGTTCATGGCACCCGGAGGAACACCTCGCTCAATTCGAGCCGGTGGCATTGCGGACACGAGCGAACGACTTGAAATGGCCGAACTGAGTCAGCCGATCTGACGCGGCCGGCTTGATCTAGTCCGATCTTTTACAAGGGAGGGATCATTGCCCGCCCTTTTCAGTCGATACGGCGACGATGAGAATCCATCGTCTAACGGCCGCTCCCCGGTGAATTTCAGGAGGCAGCCGAACCCGCCCGCACGAAATGATGCTCCACCCTCGTGCGCAGTACGCCATCGAGTGCAGCAAGTCGCTCGCGCAGCCGAACCGCTTGCCCTTCCGTCATTTCCCCGAGAACGATCTTTTGCTCGAGAACGTCACCACAGCGGGTGATGGCCCAACGGTCGACCGTGGCGGTTTCACCTTCGAGTACGGCAGCCGCGGTCGAGACGATGCCTGGATTCCGTCTCGAAACGAGATGAACCGTATGCGTCAGCGTGAAACCAGGGAGGTAGCGTGACCAGTCTTCACAGACTGTCGGACAGGAAGCAGAGGTAGCTTGACGCATGGTTGCTCCGGATGAGTGGTTATCGAACCGGTGCCAGCCATGCTGCTCCCGTTTCGTTGCCGTAAATCGGCCGCATCGCCTCGAAGGCGTCCACCTTGCCCGGGAGGGCAGGTTGGCGTCGGAAAGTCCGACTCTGGATGCTTGACTTCTCACGTTCGACATTCCGAACGTTGGTTCATTATACCGAAAAATCGATGCCGAACAAGGAACCCCGGGAAAGCCACAATTGGACCGGGTGGGACCCCAGATCAGGCCCTTGTAATATGGGAGTCCGGCCGCGCACGACAACCGGCAGACTAAAACCAGACGCTGAACCTCGTCCCCGTGGCCAGTACATCGACCGTCAGTTTCCATTGATGGGCCACGGCAATCTCCTTGCAGATTGCCAGCCCGAGACCGGCACCGTCATACAGTGAATCCGGCGCTCGCCAGTATCGGTCGAAGAGCAACGGAAGATGCTCCCGCTGAATACCCGGCCCTTCATCGTCGACATGAATCGCCGTCTCAAGAACGGTCAGCACGACGACGCCGTCCGACGGTGACGCGTTGATCGCATTCTCGAGGATGTTCTTGAGCAGGATGAAAAGCCCCCCTTCATCAGCCCGTATGGGTGTCGCGGATTCGCGCGCTTCGATATGGAGCTTCACCTGCTTCGCATCGGCTTTGCCGGCGAGCAAGCTCACGACGTCTCGCGCGACGTCGACGCCGTTCACGTCGCCGAAGCTGAAGTTCTGCGCTTCGCTGACTTCGGCCAGATGCAGCAGTTGCTTGACCTGCCGGGCCATCAGGTCGATCTCGCGAAGCAGGAGCGCCTTCTGCCTGATGTCGGGCTGCAACTCGATCTGGCCTCTGACCAGCGTGAGCGGTGTCTGCAACTCATGCGCGGCGTCGGCCAGAAACTGCTGCTGGACGGCGAAGCCGTTCTCGAGCCGGGTCAGCGCATCGTTGAACGCATCGATCAGCGGCTTGATCTCGCTGGGAATACCGTTCGAAGACAGCCGCGTCTTCAGGTTGCGCGGCTCGATGCCCCTCGCGGCACGCGATACCTCCCGTAACGGCTTCAGCACGCGGCTGATCGTCAGCGGAAGCGTCAGTCCGAAAATGATGGTCGCAATGACCAGCACAATTCCGACGGTCTTCGGTATCGGATCGATTCTCGACATGATGAGCGCATCGAGAAGCTGCCTGCTTTGCGCCACCTGCACGTAATAGACGACGCTCCCGTTCGATGCGCGCTGCGTGGCGACCAAATACGCATTGCCGTCGATCGTGGTGGGCACCACCTTGCCGGCCGCCTTCGCAAGATCCTCCGTCAACCACGGCCGATTGCCGTTCGACGGCACCGAGGCCAGTAACGGCTTCCCCGTCGCATCGAGCACGCGATACTTCACCTCCGTCGGCAAGAGCCGGAACATCAGCGCAGGGCGCTCGCCCAATCGCACCGATACCGGACGCCCGTCGGCGTCGAAGCTCAATCCGGCCTCGATATGACGGATGCTCTCCATCTGCTGCCGCCGCCCGAAGAATTCCGGATATCGATCGAGGACATACATTGACAGCAAGGACAGCAGCGCCAGGCTGATGGCGAACGCAACGACGTTGGTCACCCACAGACGCGTCGACAGGCGTCGAATCCAATGATGGAACATGGTCGCTTTCTTACCCTGAAGCGGCAACGAGCAAAGCGCGGCGAAGCGTCATGCGTCCCGCAGCGCGAAGCCGGCACCCCGGATATTGGTCAGTCGCATGGTTGCACCAATTGAAGCCAGCTTCTTGCGCAAGCGGTGCACGGTCACCTCGAGCGCATTCGGCGTGACCGCCTCCCCGAGCCCCCATGCGGCATGCTCGAGTATCGAATGACGTACCGTGCGGCCTGCGGCTTCGATCAGGCAAAGCATGACCTGCAGTTCGGCCGGCGCAAGCAGTACCGTCCGGTCGCCGCAGCGCATCGCGCGCTGTGGCGGGTCCACGGATACATCCGCGAACGACGCGACGAGCGCCGTCAGCAACACCGGGCGTCGCATCAGCGTGCGCACGCGGGCGACGAGTTCGCTCATTTCAAACGGCTTGGTCACGTAGTCGTCAGCCCCGCTTTCGAGTCCGTCGATGCGGTCATGCAGCGCGTCGCGCGCCGTCAGCATCAGGCATGGCGTCATGCGTCCTGCCGCGCGCAGCGTCCGCAGGAACGCCAGCCCCTCTCCGTCGGGCAATCCGCGGTCGATGATCAGCAACGCGTAGTCGGCCCGGTCGACACCGTAAGCGGCTTCCCGGACATTGCCGAACAGGTCGGATTCGATTCCCGCAGCGGCCAATGCCTGGGACAACAGGTCGGCGAGGCGCTGATGATCCTCGACAATCGCCACTCTTGGCATACTCGTACTCACTTGAACCGATACATGTAGCCCACTCTGGCTTCGGGAACGAACCGTCTTCCAACGATCGGGCTGTCCGCGATGGCGTCGCCGAGACGCGACACGCCAACATCCAGAAAAATCGTCTGCTGCTTCGTCGGCCGGTAGTCGATACGCGTGCCGGCCGACACGTTCACTGTCGAACCCGCGCTGTAGGCGGCGCGCCCGGCGCGCGCCTCCGATGGTCGCACGCCGTAATAGTAGTCGACGTATTTGTCGCTCAGCCATTCCGCGCCGACATGCGGCGCGATCGAGAACTGGCCGAAAGCAAACGCCTTCTCGAAGCCGATTTTCGCGCGCTCGCCCTTGTTTCCGCCGAACAGGAACGTGCCCGACAACGTACCGAACCCGGTGCCCCATGACAGTGCAGGCCCGTACCAGAGCGCGCCCTTGCGATTTTCCATGCCGTTCAGGATCGGTGCGTCCGAGCCCTTGTATCCGTCGAAAAGCGAGAACTGGCCACGAAGGGCGACGCTGACGCCGCTCCAGCTTCCGATTTTCAGGTCGGCCGTGGTACCGACGGCCTGTACCCATTTGTTGTCGAAATAAACCAGCGGAAACGGCAACACTCGGTTGCCATCGCCTTGGTAGACCGACGGCGCGATACCGACTCCGGCACCCAATCCCCAATGCGTCACATTCGTCGCGTTGTTGAGGATGGTCAGCCCCGAATTATCGGAATCGGGCGGGATCATGCCTTCGTCCGCCCAAGCGGAAGCAGACGAAAATGCGAATGAAGCGGCAAGCAGCAATAACGGAAGTTCGCGGCGGGAGGCTATTTTCACCATCATTTTCCTGGAGTCGACGATCGAAACGGGGGCTACTGTAGGACCAGTCGACTTACCGCTCACTTACCAGGAAAATATCGTCGTGCTGCACACCCTGCGGGAAATATCGGTGATGGGGAATATCGACGCAGGGCGAGCATGTGTCGCCCTGTGCTCTTGAGGAACGGGATCCCGCACTCCGTCAAAACACCGTATGCAACCCCACCCGCGCCACCGTCTGACTGGCTGAACTCGAAGCCCCATTCGGATCCAGCACGCCATTGACCTGCGCATTCGCGCCGCTGTTCGCCCGCTGGTAGTCCGCCGACACATAAACCATCGTCCGCTTCGAGAACAGGTACTGAAGCGCGACACTGACCTGATGCGCGTGGTTGTTGTTCACCGCTTCATTACCTTTCATGTACATGTACTTCGCGCCCAGCACGATATCCGGCCTGACGTGCCACAATCCGCCCGCTTCGCCCATCCACACGCCAGCATCGTTGAACGAATTGCGCACGGTGGTCATCAGCGCATTCGCGGTGACGACACCAAAGTCGTAGTGCATCCCGACGCCCCAGTTGCGCACGCTGGTGGACGGCACGCCCGGCGCGGGGCCGTATTTCTCGTTCGTGTACGCCGCGCCCACCCCGAACGGCCCCGCCTCATAGTTCAGCCCGGCGCTGACGGCATTGTCTGCACCCACCGAGCCTGCCACCCCGCCGAACGCATACATCGCGCCGCCGGAAAAGCCCGAAACCGTCGGCGAACTGTACTTGACCGAATTCGCGATCGGCTTGCTGCCTGCGGTGCGATCCCAATCGAATGCACCGGTCGGATTGTCCGGAAGCGCGAGACGCTGGAACGGGCCATTGCGAAAACCGTAAAGCCCCGAGATATCCCGTGAAATCGCGTTGTTCTTTGAAAACAGCGAGTCCACCATGAAGTCGTACTGATTACCCAGCGTGATGCTGCCGAACCGGTTGCTTTCAAGGCCGACATACGCATTGCGCCCGAAAATCCCGGTCCCGATGATGCTGCCGTTCGCCATCGAAAACTGGTTCACGAGCGCGAACGTCGCACGATATCCGCCACCGAGATCCTCCGTGCCGCGAAAGCCGAACAGATTGGGCGCGAATATGCCATCGTCGAACTTGACGTTCTTTCCGCCGCCCTCGTTGCTGACATAGGAGATGCCGGCATCAATCAGCCCGAACATCGTCACGCTGCTCTGCGCCCATGCGCCCTGCGCCAAGGCGAGAATCGCCACTGCTCCAAACCTGAGTTTCATTTCGTCTCCGTCTTTTTTATGAAAATGCGAGGCCGCCACCTGCTACGTGGCAGGTGCTCGCTCGATGCTGCACAAGGGATCGTCTTCGTTCAGGTGTCGATTACCAGACACCTTAAACATGATTAGCTTTACTGATTGATTAATACGATAAACGTCGTATCAACCGGCCCTGCTCGCACTCATTGAAACACTAGAATCAAGCGCCCCGATAGATAACCCACGCTGCTGAATCCACCTCGACAGCCACGGCCTCCAGCGCCGAGCCCGAGCACGGCCCATCGATGCACGCGCCATCATCGAACCGGAACAACGCGCTGTGATGGGCACACATCAAAACCTGCGACCGGTAACAGGAAACGCTACCCGGTACGAAATCGAGCGGCACCGAGAAGTGCGGGCAACGATTCACATAGGCCCATACCTGCTCGCCGCGTCTCACGACGATCACGGGACGTCCGATGCATGCTTCATCGACGACCCGTGCGCCGCCGTCGGGCACATCGGAAAAGTGGCAGAGTTGTCGTGCTTCCATGATTCACACTCGCTGCTCGGGGTTGCCGAGGCTCCAGTCCCACGGACGCACTTCCACGTGCGAGAACAGCCCTTCCTTCACGTACGGGTCGTTGCCGATGAACTGCATCACCGCCTGAATGTCGTCCGCCTCCACGACGAGCAGCGTGCCGTTCATCGCGTCGCCGTGCGGGTCCAGCGTCGGGCCGCCGAGCCGCACCACCACACCGTGCTGGTCGGCCGAGCGCAGGTAAGTCCGGTGAACCGGCCGCACGCGATCGCGCACGTCGCGCATGCCGGGCTGGTCCGTCGCAAACACCGCAAAGAATCGAGCCATGGCGGTCAGCTCCGGTCGCAGACGAACGCATGAAGATGCCGCACGAGGCTCTGCATCAGCGCACTCAGGCGTGGGCTCGGCGTGCCGTCGAAGCTGGCAACGACCTGCTCGGTCAGCGCGGCGCCGCCGTCGTGGTGGTCATGACTCATGTCTGTCTCCGTTGACGCGTTACGCCGCTCATTGCGGCGCGCGCCCTTCCCACGCGTGCTGCAGCAGCGCGCGAATCGCCGCGCGTTCGATCGGCCGCGGATTCGCATATGGGTTACGGCACGCGAGGTCGGCCGCTTCGTCGAGGCCCGCCTCCGGCATCCCGATATCGGCAAGCGCCGGCGCGATGCCGAGCCGCGCGTTCAACGCGAACAGCAGCGGGCCGGCTTCGGCCGCGTCGCTCCCGCCCAGCGCACGCGCTACGCGGCGCAGCGCATCGGGCGCAGCAGCGTGGTTGTAGTGCGCGGTATGCGGCAGCATCGCCGCATGCGTCTGCGCGTGCGGCAGGTTGAAAGTGCCGCCGAGCGTGTGGCACAGCTTGTGGTGCAGCGCCATGCCAACCGCGCCCAGGCAGGTTCCCGCAAGCCACGCGCCGTACAACGCGCGGCTGCGCGCCTCGCGGTTCCCCGGATCGCGCACCACGACGGGCAGCGCTTCACCGAGCGCGCGGATCGATTCTTCCGCCATCAGGCTGATCACCGGGTTCGCGTCTTCCGCATAGAGCGCCTCGACGGCATGCGCCATCGCATTGATGCCCGACGCGGCCGAAATGTCCGGCGGCAGCGTCAACGTCAGCGACGGGTCGTAAATCACCGTACGCGGCAGCACGCGCGCATCGCGCCCGGTGCGCTTCAGCCGGCCCTCCGTGAGCCCGAAAATCGGCGTCATCTCCGAGCCGGCATATGTCGTCGGCACGGCCAGGATCGGCAGCACCGATTCGAGCGCAATCGCCTTACCCAGCCCGATCGTCGACCCGCCGCCGATCGCGACGCAGCAGTCCGCGTCCAGCCCGCCGGCCATCTCGCGAGCCGCACGCGCGACCTCGATCGGCACGTGCATGACCGCCTGCGCGCAGATGCCGGCAGCACGCTCGCCCAGGAGCGCCTCCACACGCTCGGCGAGCGGCCGCTGCTCGGGCGTGGACAGGATAAGCGCGCGGCGGGCGCCGAGCGTCGACAGCTCGTCCGGCAACCTGTCGAGCGCGCCCCATTCGAACACCACACGGGAAGGGGTGCCCTGATAGACGAAGCGATCCATGGCGAACCTCAGCGCTTGAAGTGCGGCGGCACGTTGCCGTCGACGTTGACCCACACCGACCGCGCTTCTGTGTAGTCGTGCATCGCCTCGAAGCCCATCTCGCGGCCGTAGCCCGACTGGCCGACGCCGCCGAACGGGCTGCCCGGATTGACGCGCTTGTAGCAGTTGATCCAGCACATGCCCGCGTTGATCCGCGACGCCATCTTGTGTGCCCGCGAGAGATCCTTCGTCCAGAGGCCGCTGCCCAGCCCGTATTCCGTTGCGTTGGCAATGGCCAGCGCTTCGTCGTCGCTGCCGAAGCGCAGCACCGTGACGAACGGGCCGAACACTTCCTCCTGCGCGACGCGGTCGGCCGCGCTCCTGGCCTCGATGACCGTCGGGCGCACGTAGTAGCCGTTGGCGAGCGCCGGATCCTGCGGTGCGCTGCCGCCGGTGAGCACGCGCCCACCCTGCTCGCGTGCGACGTCGACATAAGACAGCACGCGATCGAGGTGCTGCTTCGACGTCAGCGGCCCCATCTCGGTGTTCGCATCGAGCGGGTTGCCGATGCGGATCGACGACGCGAGCGCCACGAAGCGCTCGAGGAACGCATCCGCGATGCGTTCGTGCAGCACGAGACGCGAGCCGGCGATGCACGCCTGCCCCTGGTTGTGGAAGATCGCCCATGCTGCGCCGTTGATGGCCGCGTCGAGGTCGGCATCGTCGAACACGATGTTGGCGCCCTTGCCGCCCAGTTCGAGCTGCACGCGCTTCAGGTTGCCCTGCGATGCTTCGACGATCCGGCGGCCGGTGGCCGTCGATCCGGTGAACGCGATCTTGCCGACGCCCGGATGTTCGGCGAGCCGCTGGCCGGCAGTATGTCCGTAACCGGGGACGATATTGACGACACCCGCGGGAAATCCGACCTCGGCCATCAGCTCTACGATGCGCAGCGTCGACAGCGGCGTGATTTCCGACGGCTTGAGCACCACGGTGTTGCCGGCGGCGAGCGCCGGGCCCATCTTCCAGCTCGTGAACATCAGCGGAAAATTCCACGGCACGATCTGCCCGACGACGCCGATCGGCGCGCGCTGCACGTAGTTCAGGAAGCCGGTTTCGACCGGAATCACCGAGCCTTGCAGCTTGTCGGCCATGCCGCCGAAGTAGCGGAAGCAGGCGGCCGTGCGCGGCACGTCGAGCGCGCGCGAATCGCGGATCGGGTGGCCGGTGTCCAGCGATTCGAGCTGTGCCAGCTCCTCCGCGTTGGCCTCGATCGCGTCGGCCAGGCGCAGCAGCAAGCGGCCGCGTTCGGCGGCCGGCAGCGCCGACCATTTCGGGAACGCGCGGGTCGCGGCTTCGACGGCCAGATCGACGTCCGCCGCGGTGGCGGCCGCGATCTTCGTGATGACGGAGCCGTCGTGCGGATTCAGCACGTCGATCGTGCTGCGGTCGACGGCGTCAACGAAGCGCCCGTCGATGAAGAGTTGGGTTTGCATGAATCGTCCTCGGTGTATTGCAGAAGCAGAAGCTGAACCTGAAGCGGAAGCGCCGCTCAGAACGCGATCGGATACGGCGCGAGCTCGCCGCTCTCGTAGCGTTGCGGCAGGTCGGGCGTCGCGTTTTCCCAGACCAGCAGCATCGACCGCTTCGTGGAATAGCCCTGATGCCGGATGTCGGCGGGCATCGCGCAGATATCGCCGGCTCGCATCGTCACGCGTGCGCGCGGCGCGCCGGTGTTCTTGTCGCCGATGTCCCACACGATTTCGTCGGACAGTTGCAGGAACCATTCGACGCGGTCGTTGCCATGGAACACCGGCAGGATGAATTCCTCGGTGGTCGGGCAGAACAGGCTGCGCCCGCACACCGACGTGACCGACGGATTCCACGTCACATCCGAGCGCGACAGGTACTTGAACAGGTTGAACGCGTGCAGTTCGCCTTCGAAGCCCGGCTCGACGTGCACTTCCGGTTCGTCCTGCGCGACGTCGACGAACGCACGGTTGACCGGCAGGTCGTCGCGCAGCGGCGAGTCGCCTTCGAGGCCCGGCATGCGGCGCGTCGCGATACGCGTACGCTCGATCGCCGAGCCGTTGTCGCCGTGCTTGCGTCCGAATGCCGTACCGGTTTCCTCCGGCGCCGCGAACGGATCGAAGCCTTCGTTCGTCCAGTCGTGCAGCATCGCCTTGAAGGTCGCCATGATCGTGGGCGTTTCGAAGGTCTCGGTGTAGTCGACCCCGGCATCCTTCAGGATGCCGTTGAACGTACCCGCATACATGTCCACCTTGCCGTAGTGATTGCGCGTGCCGAACACGTGGTCGAAGTTCACCCAGCCGTAGAAGAAGCCCCACGCCACGTCGCGCATCATCGCGCGCAGGAACGCGTCCGCCGGCATCGCGTGCGTGCGTGTCTGGCCTTTCGCGGGCCAGCTGATCTTCACGAAATATTCGTCGCGCTGGAATTCGAATTCGCCGAGCTGGAAGCGGCGGTAGCCGGTGACGGCATCGGCTTCGGTCGATCGCACCAGATCGGCGGCAAAGCCTGCGGAAGTGTCGAGGGTTTCGAGGGTGGCCATAACGTGTCTCCTGGAATAGTGTCGAATGAGGTCGGACGAATCAGTGCAGGCAGATGTCGGCCCACTTCTCCACGGACAGCTCGCCCAGGATGGTCTGCACGAGCGCGACGCCCGGCTGGCTCGCGGTGAAGCGGTATGCACAGCCGGCCGGCAGCAGCGCCTGATGGCCCTGGCGCAATACGACGTAGCCCATCTTGCGGCCGGCAGGTTGTGCGCCGGCGCTCACGGTGCCGCGCCCAGATGCCGGCGGCGTATCGAGCTTGATGAATTCGATCCGGACTTCGCCATCCATCTGGATCACGAACTCGTCGTGCGCGCAGGCGAACCACGGCGACTGACCGTCGGTCCGAAGCACTTCGATCACGTATTCGAGGTTCTTGCCGGCGACGACCTTTTCGTAAGGGGCCGACTTCGATGCGATCTCGAACACATTCGAGAACGCGTAGTGTTGAGCGCTGCCGCTCGTGATTTCGATCTCGCCCTTCCGGTAACTGTCGAGCGAGCCAAAGACGGTATGGAATGCCGTGTCGGTCATTTCTGTCTCCTGAGTTGAACCGCTTGTTGGATTCAACTCTAGGGGCAAGGGACCACCGCAACAAGGCACGGGACGGCGACTACGGCATTTGCGTTTCGCGAATAATCCGCGCGGTTCAACGCACCCAGCCACGCTCCAGAAGGGGGAGATCCCACGGCGATTCGTCGCCGATGGTTTCCGCGAGGAATTCGACCAGCGCCTTCACCTTCAGCGCCTGTCGCTGCGTTGCGGGATAGACCGCCGCAAAGCTGAGCGGTGCGAGCTGGAAGTCGGTCAGGATGGGCACCAGCCGGCCGGCGACGAGCGCTTCGCTCGCCACGAGCGTCGGCAGGCACACGACACCGCCGCCTGACAGCGCGTACTCGCGCAGCAGGTGCACGGAGTTCGAGCGGATCATGCCGGGCAACTCCATTTCGACGACCTCGTCGCCGCGCGTCATCGTCCAGCGGTTGCGCGACGGATAGCCCGAATAGAGTGCGGTGGTGTGCTGCAGCAGGTCGCGCGGATGTTGTGGCGCACCATGCGCGTCGAGGTACGCGGGCGACGCGCAAAAGAGGCGCCTGACGGTGAACAGCCGCCGTTCGATCAGCGACTCGGAAATCGGCGGGAAGATCTGGAACGCAATGTCGAACCCTTCTTCGACAGGGTCCACGACACGGTCATTGACGATCACGTCGAGCTGGATGCCAGGGTAGCGCCGGTTGAATTCCATCAGCGGCGCGCCGAAGTGATCGAGCGCGAAACCGGGCAGCATCTGGATGCGTAGCCGCCCGGTCGGCGTCGCGCGAAGCTCGCGCATCTGGTCCGTCAGCTCGTTGACGCGCCCCACCACCTCCGCGCACTCGCGATAGAACGCTTCGCCGACTTCCGACAGGCGCACGTGGCGCGTGCTGCGATGGAACAGCGGCGCGTTGACGAACTTCTCGAGCTGCTGGATGCGGTTCGTCACGACCGAGCTGGTCACGCCAAGCTGCCGCGCCGCCTCGGCGAAGCTGCTCGCCTCCGCCACCCTGACGAATGCCTCGATGCTCAGAAACCGGTCCATACCGCGCCCTTTTTCGACAGCGAAACCGGCAGTCTACCCGTGCGGATAACGGGCTGTGTCATGCGGGAGGCGTCACTCTGTCACCCAATCGATGTCAATCGCCGATGGCGCTCGCCCCCGCATGCGCCGCCCTGCCCGCGCTGGCCTTACCGCGATTGCTCGCCCGCCGCGAGTTCAGGTTGCACGGCGACGCGGCGCTGCAGCACGGCCGGCGCGGTTTCCTTCAGCAGCAGGCTTACCACGATGCCCAGCATGACCGCGCACATCGGCAGCCACAGAATGTTCTGGATGCCAAAGTGTGCGGCGACATAGCCGCCCATCGCCGGCGCGATGCCGCCGCCGAAGATCTCGCCGACGCCGACCACCATGCCGATCGACGTCGACACGAGCCCGACGGGCGCGGCCTCGGTCGCCACCGGGCCGGACAGCAGCGACACCAGCCCGAGCGTGAAGAACGACGCGACGAACAGGACCCCGAACAGCGCGAGCGGCTGCGGGCCGAGGCCGCGGAAGATGTAGAGCATCACGGCCGTTCCCGCGAAGCCGACGATGCTCGCGAGGCGGCGGCCGACCAGGTCGGACAGGCCCGGCAACCCGAACTGCCCGAGAAAACCACCGAAGCCGATCGCCGACACGACGAGGCCCATCTTCTGCGTGCCGAGCGCCAGGTAGTCGGTCAGGTACAGCGGCAGCAGCGCGCCGAGCACGAATACGCCGGTCATTGCACAGCACAGGGCGGCCATCGCCACCAGGATGTTGCGGCTCTTGAGCACATGGCCGAGCGACACCGGTGCATGCTCCGACGCGACGGCCTTCGTGACCTTCGGCTCACGGATGACGAAGAACATGATCGCGCCGAGGATCAGGCCCGGAACGGCCACGAGGGCAAAGACCCAGCGCCACGACACGAACCCGAGCAGCTGCGTCGCAATGATCGGCGACAGCGCGAGCCCGAACAACGCGAATCCGCTTTGCTGCAGGCCGAGGTTCAGCCCGCGCCGCCGCGGATGCGATGCGTCGGCCGTCGCGGCAAAGCTCGTCGGGCAGAACGAGCCTTCCGCCACGCCCATCAGGCCGCGAATCGCCATCAGCCCGAGCAGCCCACCCGCGAGCCCCGAGAAGCCCGACAGCAGCGAGAACGCGATGATGGCCGGGATCAACACCTTCCTGCGGCCGATCTTGTCGGAGATGCCGCCCATCAGCGCCGCGAAGATGCCCCACGACAGGCCGAGCACGCCGATGCAGTTGCCGACGTCCTGCGCGGTCAGGTTGAGGTCCTTCATGATCGACGGGAACAGCGGCGCGATCAGCCAGCGATCGAGGCCGACCAGCCCGAAGCCGAGCGCCAGCAGTGTGACCGCCTTCCACTCGTATGAGGTATCCCACTCGTTTGCTTTCATGTCCGTCTCCGTGGACACAGGTTCGCCTGCGCGCGCGGGAGCGCCTGCGCATGAGCCAGGTCCGATGTCTTTTGTGTGCGACGCGAATCGCGAGGAAGTGCCGGCTGGTGTTCGGTTCGACGCGTTGAGGTCAATCAGCCGACGTCACCACGATAGGTGGAACGCCGCATATCGGGTATGGAACAACCGGCGAACGCGCCATTCGCGAAACGCAAATAATCGCGGGCGGTGCCGGAAAGGGGCGACGGGAAAGCGCGAAGCGAACGGGCGCGGCGTCGAAGTGCCCCACGCTCATGCGTCACGGGGAATTCCCTCATGGACATCGGGGCATCCACGCAAGGCGCGATTCACGCCAAGCCTGCACACGATCAGGCAAAGCCTTCGCGAACCATGCAGGAAGAAGCCGCCCGCCGGGTAGCGGGAGGCGAAGAAAACAGGGGCAAACCAAGATGCACCGGACGAGCACCAGCGCAATCCTGTTGACTCCCCTTTCCGACACCACCCTGCGACGCAGCTCGTTCAGGCATGGGATGAATCTCATTCTTTACACGTTCCATTCAATTTATTTCGACGAAATATTAATTACCCCATCTCGACACATCGACAAAATATTATTAAAAACATTCACACCAATTATTAAATACAAATTCCCCGCACATCGCAAAGAATGTCACATACAGTCTCTCCAAAATCGAATATATATCTCTAAATATCAAACCATTTCTCATGGCAGATATGTTTGATATTCTTCACCGCGAATTTTCCAAAACCTTCTTTTTATTTACCTGAAACCCCAATTCGAATCCGTCCGAATTGAGAACGAAAATAACGAGATTGCGGTGATGTCGATAGAAAGTACATTCCGAAATTTTGCGTCCGGTCTGATTGGCGGCAACAAGCGGCCTGTCGATCTCTATTTCGGGCTGGCGCAACGCACGGTCGGCCATCTGCTGGCGCTCCATCACGCCGATATTCGCGAAGGGTTGATATCGGGGATCGACGGGCAACTGACCTGCGTGTCCACCCACGCTCATCTATCGCCTGCGCTGTTTCTCGGTCTGCCCGTGTCGGTCCGGCTGACGACCGATCGGGGCGGCATACGAGCGATCAATGCGATCGTGCACGACGTGCGGGCCGGTCAATCCGACGGTGAGCTGACCGTGTACCAATTGCACGTGTGCGACGCCCTGTCGCTGATGGACCGCCGCACGAACGCCCGCATGTTCCGATCGTGCAGCGTGATTGAAATTCTGGCGACGCTGATGAATGAGTGGAAACAGCGCAGCCCCGCACTCGCGCACGCATTCGATTTCGACCTGTCGGCATTGTGGGCCGAACGCTATCCGGTGCGCGAACTGACACGGCAGGTCAACGAGTCCGACGCGCGCTTCATCCGGCGTCTGTTGCGTCGGGAAGGCATCACGGTATTTGCGAAGGCGGGGCCGATCGAAGGGGCGAGCGGCATGGCCGACGAACGCCCGATGCACACACTCCTGTTTTGCGATGATCCCTATCGCCTGGCGGAAGCGCCGGCCGGCACCCTCCGCGTCCATCCGCGCGATGCCGGAGTCGAACAGCGCGACACGGTGACGCTCTTTGCATGCTGCCAAAGTCTGTCGTCCGGCAAAGTCAGCCGTCCGTCGTGGGATTACAAGAAAGCCCGTGTAGACGAATCCGCGACCGTCACCGGCATCGATCAGGGCGAGTCGGGGAACGACCTTGCGCACCTGCTGACCGACGTCGCGATCGACATTCCGCACGTCGGCGATTCGTGGAGCGATCACGATCGAATCACGCGCGACCGGATGCTCGCGCATCAGTTCGAAGCCGTACGCCATGAAGGCATCAGCAGCGTGCGCGACCTGCCGGTCGGTCACTGGTTCACGTTGACCGGCGACCCCGAGCTGGATATGAAGCCCGCCGATCATCGCCAGTTTGTCGTCACGTCGGTTCGGCACGATATCTGGAACAACCTGCCGAAGCGCCTGGCAGGTCGCGCGAACGGGCTATTCACGGCAAGCCGTCACCTGACGCAAGTCGTTCCGCCGGCGCCAGCCGATGCATCGGAACGAACGGACACGCGCTATGAGAACAGTTTCACGTGCGTGCGACGCGGCGTGCCGCTCAAGCCTTCCTACGATCCGGGAATCGATGTGCCGCCGGTCCACCTGCTCACCGGCACGATCGTCGGCACACAGGGAGAGGAAGTGTTTTGCGATGAGGCCGGCCGCGTGCGCGTGCAGATTCACGGCTACGACCCGGCCGATCACGCCCACGCGCAAGGCGCCGGAACGACCGGCCTGGCCGGCGACAGTGCACCGATTCGCGTCGGAGCAAGCCTGGCGGGGAAATACTTCGGCGCGCTTTTCCTGCCTCGGGTCGGCATGGAGGTTTTGCTGGGCAGCCTGTCGGGCGATCCGGACCGTTTGGTGATCATCGGAATCCTGAGCAACGGTGCGAACCCGCCCACGACCTTCAGCGACACCGGTTCGCTACCCGGCAACCGCTACTTGTCCGGGATCAAGACCAAGGAAATCAAGGGCCATCGGTACAACCAGCTACGCCTGGACGATACGCCGTCGCAAATTTCGGCGCAGTTGGCGAGCGAACATGCGCACACCCAATTGAATCTCGGCTATCTGACGCAGCCCCGTCATGATGGACACGGGAGCGACCGGGGTGAAGGCGCGGAACTGCGCACCGACGCCGCTGCGGCGTTGCGCGCCGCCCGGGGCATGCTGTTGACGACCTATGCGCGTTCACACGCGACCGGTGGTCAGCTCGATCGCGATGAGCTGATTCGCTTGCTCGATCAATGCACGGAGCTGTTCAAGTCGCTCGGCGATTATGCCGGCCAGCATGGCGGGCAATCCGCCGACACGGCCGGCCAGGACAACATCGCCAGCGCATTCCGTCACTGGAAACCCGGCGGTTCGGAAGCCCGTGCCACGGGTGACGCATCCGCGTTCATGGCGTTCGGCGCGCAAGCGGGGTCGCTGAACGTCACGCCGAAAACGCACGTCATGTATGCGGGCGAGAACATCGATCAGATTGCGCAACAACACATGCAGATCACGAGCGGCGAGCGGATCAATCTGCATGCCGGGCATGGCGTCGCGATGTTCGCGCACAGCAATGGGGTATCGGCGATCGCGAATCAGGGGAAAGTGGCCATTCAATCGCAGAACGACGACACCCAAATCGAGTCCGGCAAAAACATCCAGTTGACTGCGGCCGACGGCAAGCTTGCCGGCACGGCAAGCGACGAAGTCGTATTCATCACGTCCGGCGGCGCGTATCTCAAGCTGCATGGCGGCGATATCGAACTGGGATGCCCCGGCACCTTCACAGTGAAATCGGCCGGCCATGCATGGGATGGCCCCGCGAGCATGAGCGTCGACCTGCCGACATTCGATCAACGTACGCTCGGCCGCGTCCCGAAGCTGATCCGCCCAACGGACGGTAACGCGGCACCGGGGTTCGAAGGACAGATTCGAAAGGCATCGGGAACGCTGTCGGATCTGACGACCGACATGGCCGGGGAACTGCCGGCGATCGATACCGACCGGTTCGAAAGGCTGGCGGTGCAGTTCACCAAGAAGAATGTTTGACGCAAGCGCAGGAATCCATATGACCGATTCATCCCTCGATCCTCGGCCGGCTGCGGATGCCCACACCGACGAGCATGCCGCGAAGACCGACGTGCCCGACGCGGCTGCGCCGCACCCGGAACCACCGCAGATCGTCGTCGGCCGGAGCGAAGGGGTCGCGATGTGGACGAAAGACACCCGGCTGATCTGTATCAAGCAACTGCCGTTGCCCGGTATCGTCATCTTCGTGCATGGCGTGAACTCCGAAGGCGAATGGTTCGAGGCCGCCGAGCAGGGGCTGTGCGACGGCCTGAACCGCCGGCTCGGGCGGCTGGACGACCAACTGAAGTATCGCGGCATCGATGCCGGGCAGCTGGTGCCTGCGAAGTACACGGAAAGCGTGACGCCGGACGGATTTCTGAATCCCAAGCTCTGGGCCGGCGACTACATCAAGCCCGATCCGTCGTTTTCGCCGGTCATTCATTTCCGATGGGGCTATCGCGCGACAGCCGAGGAACTGAAAGAGTACGGCGACAAGATTTTCCTGAACGAGAAGGACTATTGGGGCGGTGGTCCGTTCACGAATGGCTGCGCGAGCCTGCCCGATCTCTGGCATGGCGGCCTCGACGACCGGGCGGCCGGGTGGATCACCGTGCAGGGCATCAATCCGACCAACCGGCCGCTGTATCGCGCGCCGCCCCGCGCATATGGCGTGCTCGCGGCGTTGCGCCTTGCGAAGTTGATCGAGTCGATTCGCCGCATGCAGGCCGATGTGCCGATTACCGTCGTGTGCCATAGCCAGGGCAACATCGTGGGCCTGACGGCGGCTTTCTTCGGCGATGCACTACCCGATGTCGAAGATCCGTGGGGACGTAGCGGGCATTGCGTGGCAGACGCCTACGTGCTGGCGAATGCGCCGTATAGCTTGGCGCGAGCAGATGGTCCGAATCCATCCGATACGTTCATGGATACGTGGTCGCAACGCGCGACCAAGGACGGCGATGGCCGTCGCGGACGGCAGACCTACGCCGCGCGCACGAAAACGTTCGGCAAGTTTCTGTCGATCATCGGCACGCGGAAGGCCTATGAACTTTCCGCCGACAAGATCGATGAAGACATGGCCAACGAGCGAGTATCGCCGACCAGCAAGCGGTCCTATGCCGCACACGAGGATCGGGTTCGCCACGGTCTGAACGAATCGACTTATGGTCGCGTCACCGCGTATTGCTGTCCGCACGATCAGGTGATTTCTGCGATCACGGTTCAAGGCATCGGCTGGCGCGGCATCGACAAGCACGAACTGAACGATATCGGTGTCCCCGGCGTGCTGACGCAGCGCGTCTTTGCCTCCGGCTTCCACGTCGGCGTGCAGGAGCACTATCGATATCGGGAGGATGACTGGCGGCATGAAAAAAAGGGAACGACGTCGGGCTTCTGGTATCCGCCTTCGCCTCCTGCCAAATTCAATCTCATCGGTGCACTCAAGGGAAACGAGTCCGTGTTCGGGGTGGCGGCCACGCTTGCGTCCGCACCGATCATGTTTTTCGTGACCCAGATCAGCTCGGCATTGAATATGTTCCGCGTGAACGCCAATCCGCCGAAAGGCTGGACGGTGGTGGCGGACGCGCCGGCACTCGACGAACCGTTTACGCCGAAGGCGTTGCGGTTCGGCAAGCCCATCGAAACGAAGGACGGCAATGCGACAAGCGACTTCAACGAAGGCAACGATCCGCCGGCCGCATGGCGCGACGCAAACAAGGCCGATGCGGACAAGCGGGCCGATGATCCATACGACCAGTACCAGCCGAAGAGCAAGGATAGCGTTGCGCAAGGTACGGCAGAAACCGAAGCCGGGCAACGCTACGAGGATCGCGCGTTGATGCGGATGGAGGTACGTCGAACGCTGAACACCGAATGGCTTGATGGCGACGGCCATGTGATCGGCGAGGATGGCAAAAGCGCCCTGCCGGAGGGTTACAAGGAATGGCGCGACAAACAGATTGTCGACTGGCTCGATCGCGGGGCGATCAACAGCCCGACGAATCACTCTACGACGATGACTAACCCGGAGCACGCCGAGAAGGCGCTTGCGTATGACGTTGCGGTGGGTCGGTGCTACCTGACGCCCGATCAACTCTACGACCTACGCATTGAGGCGGATTGGCGGATGGGTGACGGGATTCCTCTAGATGCTCCGAACAAGGCGTATGCCGACTATTTTGCATCTGGCACTCTTTATAGAACGCCTCTCAGAGAATGGATACACACAGATAAAAGCGAAGGCAAGATGCCGAACGCGATCTTGGATGAGCGTGAAGGTCAGCTCTATTTGAAGGTCGGGGGTGTCGTATGAAGATGCTGATCGCTACATGGCCGCGACGTATCGCCGTCGCCGTTTCGACATGGCTGATCGCAACCGTACTCATGGCCTCTCTGATGGCCCACGTAGAACAACCCAACCCGGCCCATTTGGAAATAGGAGATTGGATGAAACGATTCGTTTTCGTGCCCGGCTTGGCTGCGCTCATGGTGTTTTTGTTCACCACCGTCCTGATGCGTCCGGCACAAGCCACGCCTGTCCGGGAGCATGCCGCGCTAGCCGCTGAAGAGTCGGCAAAGCCGTTCGTCGCGCAGGTTGTTGGCCTGATGTGGTTGAATCCATTGCAACGTATGGACTACCCCACCCAATGGCAATTATTGTGGACGCAGGGACTGGTCGCGCCAAACAAGAACGACGATATGGTTCGCACCGATGCGAAGTCCTTTACTACCTTGCAATCTGTAGCGGGTATCGCATACGGCAACGAAGGCAAGGAAACGCTCAAGGGCTTCTACGCCAAGTACGTGGACAAATTCATCTTATTGGTACGCACCCGATATTTTAGTAACACGAAGTACTTCTACACTGTGGGATCCCAAAGCCAGCGGGACTGGCGTGAACTCGCGGGTATACACGTCGAAGTTGCCATTCCGCCCCGACTTGATCCGGCCTTTGCCAAGTCACGCGCGGTCGATCGGATGATGAATTTCTTCGAAATCGGCCCGCCGTCACCCAAGACGCTTTGGAGCCGCGACACGCCCCCTGATGTGCAAATCACGCAAGGCGGCGCGAACGCCGGCTTCACGTCGCTGAACAAGGCACTGGACTACCTGCAGGCGAACCCCGACAAGACCGTATGGGCGATCAACTGGGATGCACCGAGCTTCCCGTCCACGGACGCGCAGATCAATGAGAACCTCGTCGTGCTGTTCCTCGCCGGCCCGACCGTCAATACGGAACGCGAACCGCTCGCCTGGATCGGCAAAGCCGCAACGGGCAACACGCAAGAGTTTTCACCGAAGGTCGGCACGACGCGCGCCGTACAAGCATGGAAGGCAACCATCGACCAGGCGGCACGCAATGCCGGCGTCGCGGTTCCAGACCTCAAGTACATCGTCCACGACGCAGGTGCAGGCAGCGATACCGCGTCGTCACGTGTTGCCGCGCTCGCACAGACCTTGACGGAAACACTTCCTGAATACGACCACCAGAAGCAGACGTTCAACACGGCCGCACTACTCGGCGACATGGGCACCGGCAGCGCATTGACCGACGTCGCTCTGGCGATCGGCCGAATCAACCACTACGGCGGCAACGCCTTGGTCGCCGGCACGACCGACCCCGAACATCCCGTCGCGGTTGTCGTCATGCCGCCGTCGAAACTCACGCCGATCGATCCGGACAAGGATTGGTTTCGTGCGCGCGGCGGCAACAATGCCTACCTGCCGTGGTGGGGACGCCGACACGATACGAATTACGGCATGCAAGGCTATTCATGGTGATGCAACCAACTCGACGGCATGTCGTGTGCGAACGCGAGCACCGCACCAATCATTCATTCGGGGATGAGTCATATGCGAGGAATTATCCGGGTAGGCGACGTCCATACCCATGGCGGCCGGGTCGAGTCCGGAGCCGGAACGAGCAAGGTGATGGGGCGCTCGGTCGCCCGCATCGGCGACGTGTGTTCGTGTCCGATTCACGGTACTTGCACGATTGCCGAAGGCGACACTGCGTTCAATGTCGAAGGTCGAGACGCTGCCTTCGATGGCCACAAGACTTCATGCGGCGCGACCTTGATTTCTTCACTTCACACTTCCGGGCGGGTTTGAATGCAGAAGACCCGACGCATGACTGCCGAACAGTTCCGCCTGTTGCGCATGCACGAAACGCGAATCAAGCCGTTGAACCAGTGGGCCCTCCACGAGATTTTCGTCAAGGGCCGATCACAGCGGGCTGTCGCGGCGGACGTCGGCATGACGTGTTCCGCGATGTCGCAGCTTGTACGGAAGGCGTGGCAGCGGTATCTGGAGCTACCGGGAAACTGCACACGCGTCACCACCCTCACGATCACGATCCCGGCCAAATATGAGCCCGCACTCCAGGCATGGGTGCGGGATGCATTTCGATTGGCGATTCAGGCCGGACAAAATACGACGACCTGATCGCGCCCCCCGTCCCGGAACCTCGCTCAACCCCGATCCACAACAGTTTTTGCGTCGCATGAAATTTTTGATCAAGCCGGGGCCTCACATCACCGCGACGTACCGCGGCATCACTTCGGCCCGTAGCACGTCCGCGCGTGATGCCTCGATCGATCGACCAGCCCGGCCATGCGTGCATCCGCCCGCGGAAGCCGCCGCAGTCGGGCACCGTCGAACAAAAAATAAATTCCCCCAATCCACAAACAAATAAAACGTTATTCCATATCAAGCTGAATCGCCAGCCAACTTTGGATCCTTTTTCCCTCCTGTCCCCCGTATCATTTCTTCCATTCCGAAAGAAAAGAGTATGAGAAGGACATGAGCGACACCACCACGCTGCACTACCTCGACTACGCCGCCACGACGCCCGCCGATCCGCGCGTGATCGAAGCGATGACGGCCTGCCTCGGCTTCGACGGCATCTTCGGCAACCCCGCGTCGAGCTCCCATGCCGCCGGCCGGCTGGCGAAAGACAAGGTCGAGCAGGCACGCGCGCAAGTCGCCGCGCTGATCGGCGCGGATGCGGACGAGATCGTCTGGACGTCGGGCGCCACCGAATCGAACAACCTCGCGCTGAAGGGCTATGCGGAAAACGCAACCGGCAAGCGCCACCTGATCACGAGCCGCATCGAGCACAAGGCCATTCTCGACACGATGGCGAACCTGTCGAAGCACGGCTCGTCGGTCACGTTCCTGACGCCCACGCGCGACGGCGAGATCACCGCCGACGCGGTCGCCGCTGCAATCGGCCCCGATACGGGCCTCGTATCGCTGATGCTCGTGAACAACGAGATCGGCACGCTGACCGATATCGGCGCCATCTCCCGCGTCGTGCATGCGGCGGGCGCGCTGCTCCACGTCGACGCCGCGCAGGCGCTCGGCAAGACGCCGGTCGACGTGCGCGCGCTCGGCATCGATATGCTGTCGATGTCCGCGCACAAGGTGTACGGCCCGAAAGGCATCGGCGCGCTGTTCGTGCGCCGCGACATCGCGGACCGGATCGCCCCTCAGATTCACGGCGGCGGGCATGAGCGCGGCTTGCGTTCGGGCACGCTCGCGACCCATCAGATCGTCGGCATGGGTGTGGCGTGCGAACTGGCCGCTGAAAAGCTCGACGGCGAAGCCGCCCGGATCGCGGCGCTCGGCGCACGCCTGACGGACGCGCTGGTCGCGCTCGGCGATGTCACGCAGAACGCGGCCACCGCGCGCCGCATCCCGCACACGCTGAGCCTGACGGTGAATGCACCGGGCTTCTTCCCGTTCATGCTCGGCGAAACGCTCGCCGTGTCGTCGACGTCCGCATGCAACTCGACCAGTGGCGCACCGTCCCACGTGCTGACCGCGATCGGCCTCGATGCTGAAACCGCTGGCCGCACCGTACGCGTGAGCTTCGGCCGCTTCACGACGGAGCAGGACGTCGACTTCGCGATCGCCTGTTTCCGCAACGCGATCGAACAGTGTCGCGCGACGGCGGCGAACGGGTTCTCCGCGTCGCGTCAGATCACGCCGGCCGACCTGAAGGCGATCCGCAATGCCGGCTTCCGCTCGGTCATCTGCAACCGGCCGGACGGCGAAGGCGACGCACATCCGGCGTTCGATGAAATCGCCGCAGCGGCCCGCGAACTGGGCCTCGAAGCGCGCTACCTGCCGGTCGAGCGCGACCGCATCGGCGATGCCGAAATCGATGCGTTCGGTGAACTGGTCGACACGCTGCAGAAGCCGGTGCTCGCGTACTGCCGCAGCGGCAACCGCTCCGGCATGCTGTGGAGTCGGCTGTCCGCCCGCCGCACGGCCTGAGCCGATACACCGCCCCGCCAAACCACCCCACCCGGCCCCGCCCGCGTTCGCGCACGAAGCCGATGCTTCGGTGCGCTGCCGGGCCGTCCGCCGGCCATCCCCGCGTTTGACGAAAACGGGGTATCTCGACGAGTATTCAAGCGGCGACACGGCCTTCCGCGGCAACATCCGGACGTGCCGCCCTGCACAATCAAAAAAAACTCACGCGAGAGAACCCATGTCTTCCAGCGCAGCATTCATCGAAAGCGATATCGGCCGCGAGTTGATCACCGGCATGGTCATGCAGATGCGGGCCATTCGGCAGGTAGGGTGGCGAAAGCACCATGACCTGCCGTCGAACGATCTCATGCATGAGCCCAAGAATCTGAACCGGAACTTCGCGATGCTTCGGCTGTGGTGCGTCGGTGACACCTGGGCGCTGGGGGACGAGTGGGTCGGCGTGAGCGGCACCGGCGACTATTTCCCGCCGAAGGGTGTCGACGCGTACGTCCTGAAAAGCCGGGAAGGCGATCACGCCGTGAACATGAAAGCGTTGTACGGCACGCCGGGCGACTGCTACGAACCGGCAAGGTATCACCCGGCATGCGGCAACCCCGAATGCTCGGAAGTACCGCTTCTCAATGCGCTTTCGTATGCGATCCCGCGGTGCAATATTGCAAGCGGCAAGCCGGGGCATCTCATCCTGTTGACCGAGCGGTTGCCGTGCCTGTCGTGCGGGCGCCTCTTCAGGCAATTCGGCAAGGATCACCCCGGCCTGTCGCTTCATCTGCTCTACATGTTCGATCACACGGATCGCGCGGAAGAGCGCCTGTCGACCGACCTCGACTATCTGTCGGAGTCCACCTTCGTCGTCGAATACATCGACCCCGACGACAGCGGCCATACTCGTCCGGACGGCCCGGGCTTCGCGCCGCCGGGCTTTACGTCGCACACCAAAGGCGGGATCTTCATCGCGCAGATCGCGCCTTTCTCCGGTGACTATGTCGTCACTACCCCGAGCGACGCGACGAAAGTCCCCGCACGCGCACCGGGGTCTCCGTCGGCGCACTTGACGTCGCGCATTCCGAATCAAAACTGGGTGCAACTTTACGTCCACAAGGCGCGCCCGCCCGTTCCGGAGGACAGCCCGCAGCACCCGCTGGAAGACGAAGACCCGGTATAGACGTCATCGGCCATGCCACGCGGCGTCGAAAGCCCGGGCCCCTCACGCGCCATACGCATCCAGCGCCTTCAACGGCACATGCAGGCTTTCGTTCGCGGCAAACGCATCGAGCAGATAGTCGACCGTCGCCTGTACGCGCGACGCCTTCAACGCGCGATGCGGATACTGCATCGCCATCTCGTACGTGCCCGGCAGATGATGGCGCCGCAACAGCACCTTCAGCGTACCGGCGCGCAGATGTGCCCACGCGAGATGCGCACCGACCTGTGCGATGCCCAGGCCGTCGCACGCGGCCTGCACCACGGCCTCCGGCGCCGAGAACGTCAGCGGCGCGGATTCGGCAGGATCGACGGTCACGATGCTCCCGCCGCGCATCCTGAAGCCCCACGTCGCCACCGCGCCGCCGAGAAACCGGCGCGCAATCAACCGGTGCGCACCGAGTTCGTCCGGTGTCCGGGGAATCCCGTGGCTCGCCAGGTAAGCGGGTGACGCAACCAGCACGATGTTCATGCGGAAGATCGGGCGCGACACCAGCGCCGAGTCGAGAATGTTGCCGCCACGAATGACGATGTCGTAGCCGTCGCGCACGACGTCGACGATCCGGTCGTCGAAATCGGCCTCCACCGACAATCCGGGGTAACGCGCCAGCAACCCGGGCAGCAAGGGCTGCAGGTGCTCGCGCCCGAACGCGGCGCTCGTCGAGATGCGCACGCGCCCTTGCGGCCCTTGCCGTGGCACGACGACGCTGTCGACCGCCGCGTCGAGCGCTTCCAGCGCGACGCGCGCCTGGCGCAGGAACACGCCGCCTTCGTCGGTGAGCTTCAGCGTGCGCGTGGTGCGGTTCATCAGTCGCACGCCCAGCGATTGCTCGAGACCGGCGACGTTCTTGCTGACGGCCGCGGACGTGATGCCGAGCACGCGGCCCGCCGCCGCGAAACTGCCGGCGTCGGCCGCGTGGACGAACGACAGGATCGCGCGCGTTCGTTGTGACAAATCCAAGGCAGCCTCCATTGATCGATCCGTCGAACGGTACACCGTCACCTGCCGCCGATTATCAACCTGAAGTTGAGAGCGACTCAACCCGGACCCGCCTTCCGGTTGCGACCCATGCCCCACACAATGCAGCCATCGTTCAACGGACTCCAAAGGAATTCCCATGCTTGCCACCATCGTTTTCGACAGCGGCCACGGCCATACCGAGCGGCAGGCGCGAGCCGTCGCGGAAGGCGTTCGCCGCGTGCCGGGCGCGGAAGTGCGGCTCGTCGCGGTCGCCGACGGCGCGATGCCGTGGGACGCGCTGGCCGCCAGCGACGCGATCATCTTCGGTTCGCCGACGTACAACGGCTCGGTCAGCGCGCGGCTCAAGCAGTTCATGGAGGATTCGACCCGGCCCGCCTGGATTCCGCAAACCTGGCGCAACAAGGTCGCGGCCGGCTTCACCAACTCCGGCGCGCAGCACGGCGACAAGCTGCACGCGCTGATGACGATGACGCTGTTCGCGGCGCAGCACGGGATGATCTGGGTCGGGCTCGACCTGTTCCCCGGCAAGTCGGTGAACGAACGCAACCGGATCGGCGGCTGGCTCGGCGCGATGGCGCAGTCCGACGACGTGTCGCCGGACCTGTCGCCGATCGCGAGCGACCTCGACACCGCCGCATATCTCGGGCAGCGTGTCGCCGAACTGGCATCGCGGTTCGTGGCCAGCGCGTAAGCGGCACACCGTTCGCCAGGAGATCGCCATGAAACTGCTGTGCCTCGACATCCCGCTGCCCGGCGCCAGCCCGGACGCTTATCAGCCGCACCTGCTCGACGAAGTGCGCTACGGCTGGAAACTGCTCAAGCGCGGGATCGTCCGCGATATCTATTTCCGGCAGGATCGCCCCGGCGTCGCGATCATTGCGGAGTGCGATTCGATCGAAAGCGCCCGCGAAGCCCTGCGCGAGTTTCCGCTGGCCAAGGCCGGGCTGATCGACTGGGACATCATTCCGATTGGCGCGTTCCTCGGCTGGGAAGCGCTATTCGCGGCCGACAACGCCTGAACCTGCGCGCCTGACGGCCCCGACGCTCGCCCCTCGGCACCGTGGGGCGAGCGCCCGCATCCGGTATCGCACCGGATTACCCCGTGATGCCACCCCCTGCCCCCTTCCGGTGCATCCCTCCGGATTTTCACTACGTTGCCGAAATCTGATAGAGCCGGGAGATTTGATTTCATACCGTTCACGCATCGGACTGGAAAGCGATTGCCGCTCGACCACGGCATCGCGAGCCGCCGACGAATCCCAGGAGCGGGCCAAATGCTTGGCCCGGGCGGCGATGACGGTCCTGCCACGCAGGACATTCGTGACGGAGCGACCATGGATGCAAAACTCCAGCCTGATTCAGGCACCGACAGTGACGTAAGCCTGCTGCACAAGATGGGCTATGCGCAGGAACTGTCGAGACGTATGAGCGGTTTCTCGAACTTCGCGGTTTCGTTTTCGGTGATCTGCATCCTGTCGGGCGGCATTACCGCGTTTCAACTCGCCTTTTCCGCCACCGGCGGCGCGTCGGTCGGCCTCGGTTGGCCACTGGGCTCGCTGTTCGCGCTGATCGTCGCGGTGTCGATGTCGCAAATCGCATCCGCATTCCCGACGGCCGGCGGCCTCTATCACTGGGGCGCGATCCTCGGCGGGAAGAAATGGGGGTGGATGACGGCGTGGATCAACCTGATCGGCCTGATCTTCGTGATCGCCGCGATCAATTTCGGCACCTACGATCCGTTCTTCAAGACGCTGATCGCGCCGATGTTCGGTGTCAGTCCGGACAGCCTGACGTGGTGGCATCAAACTGCATTCATCGCGTTCATCACGATCTCGCAGGCGATCCTGAATGCCCGCGGCATCAGGATCGCGAGCAAGATCACCGACCTGTCGGGCTACCTCATCTTCGTGGTGACGATCGCGCTGGTGGTGTCGCTGCTCTACTACTCGCCGGTCGCGTTCGATGCGCATCGGCTGGTGACGTTCACCAACTTCACCGGCGTCGATGGCGGGGCATGGCCGAAGCAGGCCACGCCGCTCGCGTTCCTGTCCGGCCTGCTGCTCGTGACCTACACCATCACCGGCTTCGACGCTTCCGCGCACACGTCGGAAGAGACACACGACGCGGCCAGGAACGTGCCGCGCGGCATCATCGGGTCGGTGTTCTGGTCCGCGGTGTTCGGCTACGTGATGGTGTGCGCGTTCGTGCTGGTGATGCCCGACCTGACCGCCAGCATGAAGCAGGGCACCGGCTTTTTCGAAGCCATCCTCGCGCCGATTCCGAAGGCGTTGCGCGTCACCCTCGAGCTCGCGATGTTCTTCATCAACTACGTGTGCGGGCTCGCCGCGATCATGTCGACGTCGCGGATGGTGTATGCATTCGCACGCGACGGCGGGCTGCCGGCGTCGAAGCTGCTGCGCAGCGTGAACCCGACGCACCGCACACCCGGCCCCGCGATCTGGACGTGTGCGGTGCTCGCGATCGTCGTCACGCTGTACGGCGACGCGTTCTCGGTGCTGAGCGCCGGCAGCGCGGTGTTCCTGTTCATCTCGTATGCGATGCCGATCGGCTCCGGGATGCTGGCCGAAGGCCGCTCGTGGACCGACAAGGGCCCGTTTCAACTGGGGATCTGGTCGAAGCCGTGTGCGTTGCTCGCGCTGGTCGGCGCCTGTGTGCTCGCGTATGTCGGCATCCAGCCGCCGAACGAGAAGGTACTGTACGTGCTCGTCGCTTTCGTCGTGGTGTTGATGGTGATCTGGTACGGCTTCGGCGTGCGTAACACGTTCGCGGGGCCGCCGGTGCTGAAGGACACGCGCAATCTCGACCGCATCCGCGAACTCGAGGCGAACGTCGATCCGACTGTCTGAAGCGTCTTCGAAGCAGGCTGAAAAAAAACCGACTCGCTGGCTTGATGCCGCGAGTCGGTTTTTTTCATGTCTAAACGCAACGACGAGATTCAACCGCGTTGCCGCGGTTGAATCTTGCGGGCATCAGCCGTAGACGGGGAAACGCTTCGTCAGTTCGGCAACCTGCCCGCGTACGCGCTCGAGCGTCGCCGCATCTTCCGGTGCTTCCAGCACATCGGCGATCAGGTTGCCGACGATCTCAGCTTCCTTCACGCCGAAGCCACGTGTCGTCATTGCCGGCGAGCCCAGGCGAATACCGCTCGTCACGAACGGCTTTTCCGGATCGTTCGGGATCGCGTTCTTGTTCACCGTGATGTGCGCCGCGCCCAGTGCCGCTTCCGCTGCCTTGCCGGTGATGTTCTTCGCGCGCAGGTCCACCAGCATCACGTGGCTTTCCGTACGGCCCGACACGATCCGCAGCCCACGCTTCACCAGCGTTTCAGCCAGCACGCGTGCGTTCTCGACCACCTTCTCCTGGTACGCCTTGAACTCCGGCGACAGCGCTTCCTTGAACGCCACCGCCTTCCCCGCGATCACGTGCATCAGCGGGCCGCCCTGGATCCCCGGGAAGATCGCCGAGTTGATCGGCTTCTCGTACTCCGCCTTCATCAGGATCACGCCGCCGCGCGGGCCGCGCAGGCTCTTGTGCGTCGTCGTCGTCACGAAGTCCGCGTGCGGCACCGGGTTCGGGTACACGCCCGCTGCGATCAGGCCTGCGTAGTGGGCCATGTCGACCATCAGGTACGCGCCGACCGACTTCGCGATCTTCGCCAGGCGTTCGAAATCGATCTTCAGCGAGAATGCCGATGCGCCCGCGACGATCAGCTTCGGCTTGTGTTCCTGCGCGAGCTTCTCGGCGGCTTCGTAGTCGATGTCTTCGTTTTCGTTCAGGCCGTAGCTCACCACGTTGAACCACTTGCCCGACATGTTCACCGGCGAGCCGTGCGTCAGGTGGCCGCCGTGCGCGAGGCTCATGCCCATGATCGTGTCACCCGGCTTGAGCATCGCGAAGAACACGCCCTGGTTCGCCTGCGAACCCGAGTTCGGCTGCACGTTCGCTGCTTCCGCGCCGAACAGCTGCTTCACGCGGTCGATCGCCAGCTGCTCGACCACATCAACGTATTCGCAGCCGCCGTAGTAGCGCTTGCCCGGATAACCTTCCGCGTACTTGTTCGTGAGTTGCGAGCCCTGTGCGGCCATCACGGCCGGGCTCGTGTAGTTTTCCGACGCGATCAGCTCGATGTGATCTTCCTGGCGGCGGTTTTCCTGCTCGATCGCGGCAAAAAGTTCCGGATCGACGTTGGCAACGGTGCTGGTGGTGCGATTGAACATGATGATTGACCAGTTGAAAGTGAATGACTGACCGCGGATTGCCGGCTGCATGGTGTTTCGGCCTTCGCATTCCATCAGACACGCCCCTGTTCAGATAGAAGGATTGCGACAATCCGCTAGGACACACCGCGCGACGTGCACGCAAAAAAAATCGAAGGGTCGCATCGCTGCGACACCTTCGACGGAACGGGCCGACCTGGCAGGCTTGGCGCCTGCCCTTCAGCTTCTTGCGAAAGCCGGTAATCAGACGGCGGAGAAGCAGTTATCCACGAACAGATGGGTCCCGTTGACGAAACTCGACTCGTCGGAAGCGAGGAACAGCGCGGCGGCCGCGACTTCGGACGGCTCGCACAACCTGCCTTGCTGAACCGCGATCGCCGCCTCGGTCGCGTCGACACCCATCGCCTGCAAGTCCCTGAGTTCGCGCATCCCGTGCGGCGTGCGGATGAACCCCGGCGCGAGTGCGTTGCAACGAATGCCGCGATCGCGATACTCGACCGCAATCGCCCGCGCGAACATGTGGCACGCGCCCTTGGTCGCGTCATACAGCACCTCGCCCGGCGTCGCGCACACCGCGGAAATCGACGACGTGCAGACGATGCTGCCACGCCCCTTCTCCAGCATCTGCGGCAGGACCGCTTGCGTCATCAGGAACATGCTCTTCACGTTCACGCCCATCAGCCAGTCCCATTCCGACTCCTCGATGTCGAGGAACGGTTTGACGATCAGCGTGCCGGCATGATTGAACAGGATGTCCGCGTTGCCGTACTGCTCCCGCGCGGCGCTCACGGCCTGCCGGACCTCCGCCTGTTTCGACACGTCGGCGCCGAGGCCGATCGCCTGCAGGCCCGCGTCGCGCAGCCGGGATGCGAGCGTTTCGGCGGCGTCGCCATCGCGGTCGATGATCGCGACCTTCGCGCCCTGTGCGGCGAACAGTTCGGACGCTGCGCCGCCGCAGCCGCCCGCGCCGCCGCTCACGATGGCGACCTTGCCGGCCAGGCGGCCGTCAATCTTGACATTCATGCTTCGTTCTCCAGTCTGGTTCGTTCGGTCTGCTCAACTGAACAGCGTCCGCAGGTGATCGTTGAGGAAGTAGCCTTCGGGGTCCACGCTGCGGCGCAGCGCGCGGAACGCTTCGGCCTTGGGGAACCAGCGATCCACGTCGTCGCGGTTCGTGAAATGCAGCTTGCCCCAGTGAGGACGCGAGCCGTAGTCGCGCAGAATCGTGTCGACGTCCTTCAGGAACGGCCAGTAGTCGACGCCGTTCGGGCCGCCCGAGCATGAAATGGTGACGCTGTCCTGGTGGTTGAACGGGCTGATCCACGCCGGATCGCCCTTCGTGAAGCGGTACTCGACCGGGAAAATGCAGTCGCGGTGTTTCGTGAGGATGAGATCGCGCACCCGGCGCAGCGCCTCCTTGCCGTGTTGCGCGGGCACCGCGTACTCGAGCTCGTGGAAATTCGGCACGTAGTGGATAGCGTACACCTCGGAGCTGTAGGCGATCTTCTCGTGCTCGCCTTCATGGAACGTGCGTGCGTCGGTGACATCCATCACCTTGATTTCGCACACGTCGTAGTCCTTCTTCGAATTCGACACCTTCGTGGTGTCGGGCAGGCAGTAGAGATCGCGGCTGGCGGACGTCGGGCACCAGAAGAAACCGAAATGCCGATGCTTCGCCGCCAGGTCGTCGTATTGCTCCATCAGCGCGTCGAAGTCCTCGCGCCACACGCGGTCGTGCAGCCAGAACGCATCGGTTACTTGCAGCGTGATCTCCGACACCACGCCGAACATCCCGATGTTCACCTGCGTCGCATGCAGCAGGTCGAGGTCCTGCCGGTCGCTCACTTTCATGATCGAGCCATCCGGACGCACGATGCGCATCCCGACGACCTGCGACGACAGGTTGCTCAGCGTCGTTCCCGTGCCGTGCGTGCCGGTGGCCAACGCGCCGGCGATCGCCTGCGAATCGATGTCGCCCTGGTTGACGAGCGACAGGCCGAGTTCCTTCAAGTGCTGCGTCACTGTATTGATCTTGGTGCCGGCCTTCACGGTCACGCGCTTGCGCGCTTCGTCGACATCCACGATGCCCTGGTAATCCTGCAGCGACAGCAGCAGGCCGCTGGTGGCCACGACGGGCGTGAACGAGTGCCCCGAGCCCGCGCACCGCACATGCTTGCCCTGCCGCGTCGCGGTGTGCACCAGCTCCGCGATCTCGGCCTCGCTCGCCGGCGACGCCAGGTGCGCGGCCACGCACGACTGATTGCCGACCCAGTTTCTCCAGAATCCGCCACGGGGAAGTTCCATCACCGTCTCTCCAGCGTCGTATTGATGCCAACGATAGGGTGCCGAAAGGTTTTCCACTATCGGATTTCGGCAAGTTAGGGTTTTGACGAGGCGACGCCCGGCCGACGCTTTTTGACCGGCGCGGCGAGCGGCTACAATGAATCGATCCGGCCCGCCCCTTCCCGCCCTCGATGACGCCGCCTGCCCACCCGAGCGATTTCTCCGGCGACCCGCTGTTCGCACGAACGGTCGCGTTCTGCGCGTTCACCGACGTAGAGGAACAGGCGCGCTCGTTCGACGGCTGGAACATGAACTACACGCAGATCTCGGGCGGGCGGTTTCACGGCTCGTCGTCGATCATGTCGCTGGGCGGCATCAAGCTGCTGGTCGAGGATCTCGACAAGATCATCCTGCAGCAAGGTGCGGTGCCGTCGGAGCGAATTGCCGTGGCCGTGCCGCTGGAACTGGAAGGCCACGCTCGCCTGTGCGGCGAGAAGAGCGGGCGCGACAGCCTGCACGTGTTTTCGAGCCAGCCGGCATTCGAGTTCTACTCGCCCGACCGGCATCTGCTCGTGAATGTCGAAATCGAACCCGAGAAACTGTCGACGCAGGCGCTGCGCGCGGTTGCCGCGTCGTTGCGGGCGCAAACCCATGCGCCGGTGATCCCGATGGCGACCGGTATGGCCGACCATCTGCGCGACCTGCTGCGCCAGACGCTGGCCGCCGCGGCAAAAACCACGCGCATCGACGACGTGTCGACGCAGGACAGGATCGAACTGCTCGAGCGCACCGTGCTGTACGCGATCTCGGAAGTGATGACGGCCGCCACGCCGGACGCCGGTGCGCAGATCGTGCGCCCGACGAAATACTGGTCGCTGGTCAATGCGGTGCGGGAGCGGCTGCAGGATGCCTCAACCTGCCCGCTGTCGATCGCCGAACTGTGCGTACAGCTCGGCGTTAGCCGGCGCACTGCGCAGTACGCGTTCCAGGATACGTTGAACCTGAACCCGATCGCCTACCTGCGGGCCGTGCGGCTGAATCACGTGCGCCGCGAGCTTCGGCTCGGCGACTCGGTGACGTCCGCCGCCACCAAATGGGGCTTCTGGCACCTGAGCAGTTTTGCGCAGGACTATCGTGCGATGTTCGGCGAACTGCCGTCGGCCACCGCGAAGCGCTACGCGCGCCAGGCCATCTAGCGCCGGTCGTTCACCCTGTCGCTCACCGTGCGGCGGCCAGTGCGAAGGATTGCCGCACCGGCCGCCGCCCTGCCTGCTACGTCACTCGTCCTGCTGCTCCTGCTGCGCCTGCACCTGCCGCTGCTGGATGAACTGCCGCACATCGCTCATCGTCACGCGGCCGGTGTGCTTCGCATCGATCTCGTCGAAGTGCTTCGACACGAAGCCGAGACCGCTGCTCTGCGCCTGCGCCTTCGTCACGGCCGCGCCATTGCTCAGCACCGTATTGGCGCCGAGCCGCGCGTCGACGCGCTGCTGCGCCTGCTGCTGCAGCGTCGTGCCGGTCGACGGCAACACCGGCGCCGCTTTCGTGGCAGGAAAGAACGGACCGTCGACACCGTGCCCGCCGTGCGGCAGCTTCACCGGCGCCACCGCCTGCGGCGGCAACGCGTAGGCACTGCTCATCACGGCACCGACGACGACCAACGGAGACATACGCCGCATCAAATTGATTAGGGACATGATCACTCGCATTCAATGGATGAATAGAGGGTTCCTTTGGCAAGGAGTCCGTCGCTCAGGGTCGCTCAAGGGGCCGCCGCCAGCGTCGTCGCGGCCGTTGCGCCCGGGACGCTGCCGGTCGGTACGCTCGGCGGGTTTTCATCCGGCCACGGCGGCGGCAGCATGTGCAGCGTCAGCGCCGTCGGAATCCGCGCGCCCTTGTAGAACGTCTTCAGGTCCCGCTTCATCTGCGGACGGGCGACGTCGTCCAGGTAGGTCATGTGGCCGCCCTGGAAGAAGTTCACCTGCAGCTTCGGATTCAGGCCCTTCACCGTCTGAAGCCGCGCGAGTTGCTTCTCGGTGTTGAAGAACGGCGTCGCGAGATCGTGGAAGCCGTTCTCCGCGAGCACGCGAAGCTTCGGGTTGAGCTGCAGCGCACCGAGCAGATCGGGGATCGTGTCGGGCATCGGCTGGCCGTCGTGCGTGAAGTCCCAGACGCCGATGATGTTGTCGTTCAGCGGCAGGTACGTCGCGTTCGGTGCGGTGTAGCCGAGGTAATCCGGCATCTGCGTCGCGAGCGCGTTCGTGAACGGCTGCGAATTCAGGATGTCGGACGGGTCGCCGTCGTTCTGCAGCCGCGGATCGGAGTTCGGCAACGACACGCGTCCGTCATACCGGCCGATCGTCGTGCCGGGCAGCAGGCTCGTGCCGAACGGATTCGCGTTGAAGTAGCCGCGCAGCGCCTGTTGCGTGAGGCTCGACGGGATCGACCACAGCTTGAGCGTCGCATCGCTCGGGAACACCGGCGTGCCGAGCGCATCCGGAATGCCGAGCTGGCTCAACACCCACGACTGCGAGTACTTCTGCAGCTGGTTGTAGATCAGCGTCGTGAACAGTTCCGTCTGCAGTGCGTACAGACCGGGGTTCACCGGTGCCGGCGAAACCTGGTTGAAGTACGCGGCGACCGCCGCATAGCCCGGCAGGTAGCCGGCCACGGTATCGGTTTCGAGCAGCAGCCCCTCCGTCGACTGCGTGATCGCCACGGCTTCCACCGCATCCGCGAAGTAGTTCAGGATCGCCGACTGCAGCACGATGCCCGTCAGGTGCACGCCGGCCGATTCGAGCGCCAGCGCGAGCATGTCGGTACGCGGCGTGCCGTACGATTCGCCGTACAGGTAGATCGGCGACGTGCTGCGGCTGTTGACGTTCAGGTAGCGCTGGATGAAGTCGCGCATGATGTTCACGTCCGCATCCGAGCCCCAGTACTTCTGGTTGGTGTTCGGTGACACGGCTTCCGACAGCCCGGTGCCGGGCGGGTCGATGAACACGAGGTCGGTGGTGTCGATCAGGCTTTCCGCGTTGTCGACGAGCGGATAGTTCGGCCAGTTGCTGCCGAACAGCGGATCGGGCGTGGCCACGCGGGTCGGCGCGAACGAGCCGAGCCGCAGCCAGATCGACGACGAGCCAGGGCCGCCGTTATAGACGAACGTGACGGGGCGCGGCTTGCCGTTCGTGCTCGGCGCGGTGTACGCGACATACGACATCGACGCTTCCGCATTGCCGTTCGCGTCCTGCGCGGTCAGGTGGCCCGTGGTCGTCGTGTAGTTGACGGTCGTACCGCCGTTTTTCCACTGGTAATGCATGACGGCCGCTTTCTCGGACACCTGCGCGGGCGCGAGGCCGTCGGTCGCGTTCATCGAATACGCGACCTGGTCGACGTAAGGCTGGTTGGCCGGCGTCTGGCCGGCTGCTTGTTGCGCGCTGGCCTGCTGGCTGGCGGTAGCCTGCGCGAGGCTCGATGCGCCGACGGACGACGAATCGTCTCCGCCGCACGCCGCGAGCGCCAGAGTCATGACGGTCAATGCACCTAGCCCGGCCAACCGGCCGTGACGGCCACGGCGGCTGCCGGTACAGCTCCTGTCTGGTTTCATCTCTGTCCTTTGATTCGGATACCGCTTCACAAAGGCCGCCAACGCCTGCGAAACGCGCAGACCGACCCGCCACTCGCGTTGCACGGTCGGCAGTCGGCGGTTGGGGATTGGACTTCTAAGAGACTGAACTTGATACAGACACAGCAAACTGCTGGCGAGAATGGTGCTCGGACGCCCCCTGCAGTTTGAACAACTTTTATATGACAAAAATTTACGACAACACAAAAATAGGCGGTGCTGCGCCGCGTTGTCAAAGATCATTCGGATATTAAAAATCCTGCAATGATGCTAACGGCGGACAGTGTTTGGCAATTGAAAGAAAACGGGATTATTCGTGCATTGCACGCGCTATCGGCAATAATTCGCCGAATTCGCCGCTTTTATCGCACAACCAGCAATCCTTTACTGGTGTTGATGTCACGCGCCGAAAGCCTTCAGATCGCCGGAATTATTCTTTCATTTTAATTATCTTTGACCGATTAATTCAGCGCGACGGCGCGCATGGACCACCACTCAACGATTCAAATCACTTCAACCATTCTTCAATCGATGCGCTTATCCGCATCACGCTGCCCACAAAATACCGATTTCTCTAATTCTTGAAAATTTCAGCGGAATTATTTACCCATGATCCAGCACGACTTGTGCGGTGGAAATGAAGCGCGGCGTGCAGCCTCGCCGCACGCCGCGCCTCACACGCGTTCAATCCGCGTTCAATCCGCCATCACTTCCCGCCACCCGGCAGCGCGATATCGACCAGCACCGGATCGTGATCCGACGAGCGATACGCATCCGGCGCGTAGAACGTCTTCTGCTGCTCGGCCGATTTGTACGCGAGCGTGTACTGCAGCGCGAGCGGTTCGTCCGCGTTGATGTGCCATTCGTGCACGGCCTTCACGTGCGATGCGAGCGGCAGCGTCGCGAGCGCGTGATCGAGATAGCCGGCTTCGCCGTTGTACACGTAGCTGTACGCATTCGCGCCGATCCAGCGCGCGACGAGGTTGCGGTAACCGCGCGTTTCGAGCGTGCGGATCGGGTCTTCGTACGTGTAGCTGTTGAAGTCGCCGATCAGCAGCACGCCCTGGCCTGCGACGCCCGTCGGGTTGCCGGCGAGCCAGTCGGCCACCTTCGCGGCCGCGCGCGTGCGCGTCGGGTTCCAGCAGCCCTGGCCGTCGCCCTGGTCGAGATCGTCGTTCGTCGCGTCCGGGCAGTTCTTCGACTTCAGGTGGTTGACCGCGACCGTCAGCGACTGCTTGTTGCCGCCGATCAGCCGGAACGACTGCGCGAGCGGCTGGCGGTTCTTGTCGTCGATCGCGAGCGTGGCCGCGCGGCCGACCGGCTCGACCTTGCGGCTGTCGTAGATCATCGCGACCGTGATCGCATCGCCGCCGAGGCGCGACACGCCCGGATCGACGACGCGCCAGTTGTTGCCGAGCTTCGCCGCGAGCTGGCGCACCGCGCTCAGCTCACCGTAGCCGTTGTTCTGGATTTCCATCAGGCCGATCACGTCGGCGTCGATCGCCTTCAGCGCACTGACGATCTTCGCTTCCTGGCGCTGGAATTCCTGGAAGTTCTTCGCGCCGCGGTTGTTCGGATCGTCGAAGCCGCCGCCGAGACCGTTGCCGTTGAAGTAGTTCAGGACGTTGAACGACGCGACGCGCAGGTTCGATTTCGGATCGCGCGCCGGTGCGTTGGTGCGCGGGTTCGTGCGCGCTTCGAATGCCGGCACGGCCGCGCCCGGCAGCGGCTGCACGCGCCATGCGCCATAACGCACTTCGAGCACGCCTTCGATGTCGCGCACCGTGTAGCCCGCGCGCAGCGTGTTCGCGGCCGACAGGCCCGGCGCCGGGTACGGCACCGTGGCGGGGTTCTGCTTGTTCGAGCCGTCGTCGAGGACCAGGCGGTTGCGTGCGTTCGCATCGATCTGCGTCTGCGCCTGCGCGGGCGGCACGACGCTCGTCGGCGTGCGCAGGCGGCCGTTGCTGAGCATCACGCTGCCGTAGCGGCCGAGTTCGTAGTTGTCGGTGACGTTCAGCGTCTGCGGCAGGCGCACCAGCATCCCTTCATACGCGGCGAACGCGCTCGGGCTGTCGACCGGCAGCGTGAGCGTCGCGGGCGTGACCGTCTGCCCGTTCGCGCACACCGCGATCGCACCCGACTGCGTGAGCTGCGTCTGGCCGTACTTCTCCTCGACCTTGCCCGTCACGTGCACGAGGTCGCCCGCTTTCGCACGCACCTTCGGCGCGTAGACGAACAGCCCTTCGGACACGCCCGGCTGGTTGCGGCGCTGCGCGTCGGCCTGCTGGACGAAGAAGCCGCCGAAGCCGTCCGTGCCGCCGAAATCGGCGGTGACGACGGCTTCGATCGACACGTTCTGGCCGGCGAGCGGCGACGGCGCGCCCGGCCCCTGGATATCGGCGATCGGCGTCGTGCTGCCGCCGCAGTTCGGGCTGACGGGCGCGGCGGTGGCGGCGAAAACCGGCGCGGCGAGCGTCGGGAGCAGCAATAGCGGGCTGATGAGGCGGATTGTCGAGCGCATGACGGGGAATCCCGGTTGTGAGGGTGGCGAAAGCTTAGCGGCGCTCAATGACAGTTTTTGGTAATTGAGAGACAGGTAGATGTAATTGTCGTTATCACGCCGCGATCGCCATCGAGCGCGCATTTACGCCTGAAAAAGCGGGGAAATCGTCTGACAAAAATCCACCGTGCCCGTGACGACCGCCCCGCGTGCCTTCTCCACCACGGCGCCGCAGCGCCGTCGCGCTACACCGTGCCCGGCAACGCGCTCGACACGAGCACGGCCGCGACCATCAGTACGCCGCCGAGCACCGCTGCCTCAATCCGCAATACTGTGCCGAACCGTTTCAACGCACTGGCCGGCATCGAGGCAGCCGGATCCTTCAGCGCGGCCAGCAACGTCGGCATCCCGAAGAAGCGGTTGTGTCCGCCGAGCGCCGCCGCGATCAGCACGAGCGCGAGCTTCAGCAGCAGGATCTGCCCGTACGTCGACGCGAACAGGTTGGCGGGCGTATCGACGCCGCGCCAGCCGTTGTACGCGCCGGTCGCGAACAGCACGATCAATGCGTAGGTCGATGCATCGGAAAGCGACTGCACGAACGATGCGCCGGTCGTGCGCTCGCTCGCGGGCATCGCGGCAAGCCTCGGCATCACGCCGAATGCCGTGACGAGCACGAGCCCGACCCACGCGCTGATCGCCAGCAGATGCAGCCAGTCGATCCACACCGGCACGCTGAACAGCCCGGCGTCCACCGGATGTCCGCCATTGCTGCGTGCGAGCGCGACGCAGGCGAGCGCGGCCCATATCGCGAACGGCAGGCGCGTATCGTTCGAGCGCCTGACGAACGACAGCACCACGACGATCAGCATGAACACCGCACCGGCCAGCCACGCATGACCGAACCCGGTGCCCGCGAGCATCGCGCGCACGGACGGCCCCGCTTCGAGCAACGACACCTCGCTCATCAGCGCGCAGTGCGCCCAGAACGCGGTGATGCTCGCGACCAGCGATACGACGGACGCGATACGCAGCGTCGCGACGAGCCGCCGCCCGATACCGTGCCGCCACACCGACGCGCCGCGCGCGAGCCAGTGGCTGCCGAGCAGCGCGCCGACGACGACGGCGAACCCGGCGTTCTGGATCGCCACCGACACGAGCCGCAGGAGACCGACGAGGCCGTCGTTCACCCCTTCACCCTGAACGTATAGGTGCCCTTCGTGCGATGCGCGTCGGCCGTCATCGCCACCCACTGCACCGTGTACGCGCCGGGCGCGAGCTTCGGCATCGCGACGGTCATCACGCGCGGGTTTGCCGCATCGACCTTCGCCTTGTCCTGCGTGACGGCGTTGCCGTTCGCGTCCGACACCTTCACCGAGCTGAACGCCGGTTCGAGGTCTTCGTTGAAGGTGAGCCGCAACGTGTCGGGCGCCGTGTCGACCGTGCTGCCCGTCGCCGGTGCGGCGCTTTCCAGCTTGCCGTGCGCGGATGCCGCGACCGGTGCGGCCGCGACGATCGCACCGGTCGCGACGATCGCGGCCAGCCGCGTGAGGTTCGTGATCTTCATGTTCACGCTCCGCGTCACGGCTTCTTCAGCTCGACGACGGTCAACGCGCCGTCCACGTCTGCCGCGACGAAGTCGATCCTGTCGCCCGCCTTCACCTGCGACAGCATCGCCGGATCCTTCACCTTGAACACCATCGTCATCGCGTCCATCCCGAGGTTTTCCAGCGGGCCGTGCTTGATCGTCAGCTTGCCGGCGGCCGTATCGACCTTGCGGATTTCGCCGTGCGACATACCCTGTTTCGCCGCGGCTTCCTGCTTCGCGCCGCCGCTCATGTCCATGCCGGCCATGTCGCCGGCCGCGTACGACGCGGCGGAAAACGCCAGCGCACACCCCATTGCCATCGAAACCAGTCCCTTCTTCATCCTGTCGACTCCCGATTAAATGAAATGAAACCGGCGGCCGCCTACGCGCGGCCGCCGCATGCTGCTGCTCAGCCTTCCGGCAATTCGCCGGTGTACTCGTACGCGACGGTGCCCTTCGGATGCCGGAACCAGCCCGGATCGCGATAGTCGTTGCGGCCGAGCCCCTGCCGCACCTTGCAGACCGTGAACATGCCGCCCATCTCCAGCGGCCCGAACGGGCCCGTGCCCGTCATCATCGGCAGCGTGTTGTCGGGCAGCGGCATCTCCATGCCGCCCATCGCGCCGCCCGTGCTGCCCATCGCCATGTAGTCGGGCACGAGCTTGCCGATGCGCTTCGCGAGATCCTTCTGCGGCACGCCGATCAGGTTCGGCACCTGGTGGCCCATCGCATTCATCGTGTGATGCGACTTGTGGCAATGGAACGCCCAGTCGCCCGGACGATCGGCGGTGAACTCGATCGCGCGCATCTGGCCCACCGCGACATCGGCCGTCACTTCCGGCCAGCGCGCGGCCGGCGGAATCCAGCCGCCGTCGGTGCCCGCGACTTCGAAGCTGTAGCCGTGCAGGTGGATCGGATGGTTCGTCATCGTCAGGTTGCCGAAACGAATCCGCACGCGGTCGCCCGCGCGCACCGGCAGCGGATCGATGCCCGGGAACACGCGCGAGTTGAACGTCCACATGTTGAAGTCGGTCATTTCGTTCACGCGTGGCGTGTAGCTGCCCGGATCGATGTCGTACGCGGCGAGCAGGAACACGAAGTCGCGATCGACCGGCATCGTGCCGCGATCCTTCGGGTGCACGATGAACATGCCCATCATTCCCATCGCCATCTGCACCATCTCGTCGGCGTGCGGGTGATACATGAACGTGCCGTGCGATTCGAGCTGGAACTCGTAGACGAAGGTCTTGCCGGGCGGGATATGCGGCTGCGTGAGGCCTCCGACGCCGTCCATCCCGTTCGGCAGCCGCAGCCCGTGCCAGTGGATCGTCGTGTGCTCGGGCAGCCGGTTGGTCACGAAGATGCGCACCTTGTCGCCTTCGACGGCCTCGATCGTCGGGCCCGGCGACTGGCCGTTGTAGCCCCACAGGTTCGCGTTCATGCCGGGCGCCATCTCGCGCACGACGGGCTCGGCCGTCAGGTGGAATTCCTTCCAGCCGCTCTTCATCCGCCACGGCAGCGTCCAGCCGTTCAGCGTCGCGACGGGCGTGTACGGGCGGCCGTTCGGCGGCACGAGCGGCGGCTGCGTGCCGGTTTTCGCCATCGTGGGCGCTTCGGGCAGCGACGCGGCGCCGGCCTTGCTGACCATCGCGGCGCCCAGCAGCGCGGCGCCCGAGCCGCTGAGAAATTGTCGACGGGACACCATGTCAATGACCTTCCGGATGCGTTTGCGTCGCGGGCGCCGGTGGCGCCGCGGGAGTGGAAGCCGGCTGCGGCGCAGCGTCGGCGTTTGGAGTGGCTTCGGGTTGCGCGGATTGCGTCGGGCGTGGCACGGCACCCGCGGACGGCAACCGGCCCCCGACCGCCATCTGCAGATCGGTTTCGGCGAGCCAGTAGTCCTTCAGCGCATCGATGTAACCGTTGACCGCGCCGACCTGTTCGCGCGCATCGACCAGCAGCTCGAACACGCTCGCGAGCATCCCGTTGTAGCGCAGCAGCAGCTCGTCGGAGATCGTCTTGCGCAGCGGCACGACTTCATCGCGATAGTGGGTCGCGACGTCGTAGCTCGTCACGTATGCCGCATACGATTCGCGCACTTCGGAGCGCGCGTCGATGGCCGTCTTCGCGAGCCGGTTCGCCGATTGCATGTAGACGGCCTCGGCCCGCGCGACCTTCGCGCCGCCCCAGTCGAACAGCGGAATCTCGACGCTGATCTCGTAGCCGTGCTCATGGCCCTTGCCGGTCTCGTAGTTGTTCACGTAGCCGAGCTCGACCGCATTGACGAAGCGCGTGGCCTTGCTCAGGCCAAGCGACGACGCGACACCTTGCGTCTGCAGCTTCGCGGCCTGGATGTCGAAGCGGTTGCTCATCGCGAAGCGTTCGAGATCGGGCAGGTTCGGCCGCGCTTTCGGCACGTCGGGCAAGCGTTCGGGCAGCGCGTACTGCGTGCGTTCGCCCCACAGCCCCATCGCGCGCGTGAGCTTCTCGCGTGCGGCCACGGCCTGCTGGCGCGCCTTCGCGTGCTGTGCGACCGCATCGGCATGGAACGCCTGTTCGCGTGCGTAGTCGAGGCGGCTGAAGTTGCCGGCCTGCCGCATGCGCTGTGCGAGTTCGGCGGCCGCGCTCCCGGCATCGCGCACCTGTTGCGCATAGTTCGCGGCCTGCTCGGCAGCGACGGCCTCGACGTACGCGCGGCGCGCGTCGGCTGCCACCTTCAGCATCGCGTCGGCCGTTTCGAGCTTCGTTTGCTCGAAGCGGCGGCGTTCGATGTTCGTCGCGAGCGGCATCGTCAGCAGCGCGAACACGTTCGCCGAGAACGTGCGGCCGAGCGTCAGCTCGCCGTCGCCGGCGCGGGTGCGGCTGAACGCGAAGCGCGGATTCGGCAACCGGCCGGCCTGGACGAGATCGGCCTCCGACAGCCCCAGTTCCGCGTATGACGCCTGCAGGCCACGGTTGTTCAGCAGCGCGACCTGCACCGCATCGTCCATCGACAGCGGCTTGCCAAGCAGCTCCTTCGTGCGCTTGTCTACGGCTTCGCGGTCGGCGTCGGTCTTGACCACGACCGCGTCTTTGCCGATGCGTTCCGACGCGGCGGACGACACCGCGTCGAACCCGCCATCCTTCGAAAACGTCGTGCAGCCCGCGAGGAAGGCCAGCACGGCCGCAGCCGCGCCGATCCTCGGCGATATCGCAAGCATCGTCATTGCGCAGCTCCTTCGTGCTTCGAATGCGCGGCGCCGTTTCCGGCCACACCGCCAGTCGTACGTCCTTTCGCGGGCCGCTCCATCACGTCCCGGTTCAGTTGTTTCCAGCCGGGGCCTTCGTCGTCCCGATACGGCCGGTAGCCGTCGAATGCGGACGTCACGGTGACATCCGGCACCGCCGCGGCGGCGTCCGCCGGATCGGGCAGCGGTGTTTGAGCAGGCGCGAGCGACGGCACGAGGGCCGCCGCGCCAAGCAGCGCCGCAGTAATCAATCGCATGAATGGGTCTCGTCGTGAGTCGTCCGGCGGCATGGATACCGCCGCCGGAGCGGATTGCAGAGCGCGGCCGGTCGGGGCCGCGGGCAGGGTCTAGACGAGAAACTGGCGCGGTGGCCTGTCGATGCCGCCAGTCAGGAACGACACGACGACCGGCGTCGGCGCGAACGAGACGATCGCGATGCCGATACCCGACGCAACGGACATTGCGGGAGGATCCGCCATGCCGGTGCCGAGGCAGCACGATCCGCACGCTGAGCACGGCTGTGCATGTCGCGCATGGTCGTCGTGCTCGTGCTGATGCTGTTCACCCAGCGCGGCTGAGTCGACGGTGCGTGCCCCGCCTTCCGCGTGCGGCATGGCAACGACCGCACCCGCGCCCGCACATGCCATCGACACGGTCGCGAACGACTGGATCGGCAGGCTCAGCGCCAGCAGCACGACGAGGACGAATTTGCGCCAGTACGACATGGATGCGGAATCAGGCAGGCAACGACCGGATGGGCCGGTGCGGCGCCGCGACGGCGCGCTCCGGGGACAAGACGGCCGCAGCTTATCGCCGCCGCGGTGACGACGACATGGCCGAAACATGACCGCGGTTTCATGACAATTCCGTCATCCGGCGGTCATCCTTCGCGCACGCGCGGCGCCGTAAGCTCACGCGTTACACTGACCGGCTGGAATCACGGATGACTCACGGACAGCCTGCCTCACCATGCGGATATTGATAGTCGAAGACGAACCCAAGATGGCGTCGTACCTCCGGAAAGGGCTGATGGAGGCGAGCTACACGGTCGACGTCGCGGAAAACGGCAAGGACGGGCTGTTCCTCGCGCTGCACGAGGATTTCGACCTCGTCGTGCTCGATGTGATGCTGCCTGAGATGGATGGCTTCGAGGTGCTCCGGCGGCTGCGCGTGCAGAAGCAGACGCCCGTGCTGCTGCTCACGGCACGCGAGGCGATCGAGGACAAGGTCGCCGGGCTCGAACTGGGCGCCGACGATTACCTGCTCAAGCCGTTCGCGTATGCCGAGTTCCTCGCGCGCATCCGCTCGCTGCTGCGGCGCGCGCCGCGCAACGCGCGCGACATCCTGCATGTCGCCGATCTCGAAGTCGACCTGATCCGCCGCCGCGTGCGGCGCGCCGACACCCGTATCGACCTGACCGCGCAGGAATTCGCGCTGCTGCAGCTGCTCGCCGAACGCGAGGGCGAAGTGCTGACGCGCACCTTCATCACGTCGCAGATCTGGGACATGAATTTCGACAGCGATACGAACGTCGTCGATGCGGCGATCAAGCGCCTGCGCGCGAAGATCGACAACGCCTATGAGACGAAGCTGATTCACACGATCCGCGGAATGGGCTACGTGCTCGAGGATCGCTCGTGACCGCGAGCCCGGCCTCGTATTCGCTGCTGCGGCGCCTGACGCTCGCGTTCGCCGTCGTCGCCGCGCTCGTGTTCGCGCTGACCGGCGCATACCTGTATCGCTCGCTGTCCGCCGAGCTGACGCGGCGCGACGACATCGAGATCTCCGGCAAGCTCAACCAGTTCCTGCAGCTTGCGCACGCGAGCGGGTCGATCGCCGCGCTGCGTGCCGATCCGGCCGTGTTTCATGAAGTGCTGCTGTCGCATCCGGGCGTCTATCTCGGCATCTACGACGCGCAGAACCGGCCTCTCGTCGAACATTCCGACGAAGCCGGCAACACGCTGGCGTCGGTGATCGCCGCGCCGCATCCGGCCAGTCGAGTCAGCGTGCCGTTCACCTGTTCACCGCCCGGCATCGGCACGTCGCGTTGCGTGTACGCACGCGCCACGCTGCCGTCCGGCGACGCGACCCAGGTGGCGCTCGCGCGCACGGCGACCGATCGCCAGTCGCTGCTTGAAAGCTATCGCGTCGACATCTGGCTCGCGGCGGCCGCGGGCGCGCCGCTGGTCGGCGCGCTCGGCTACGCGGT
>NZ_JAAGPO010000308.1:0-8166 GCF_017104825.1 Burkholderia sp. Ac-20345
CCGACCGGCACGGCGATCGTGCCGGGTCAGGTGGCCGCGAAGCGGCTCACGCCGGTTGCGTGGCAGCAAGTGCCGGGCTGGCAGGACGATTCGCTGATCGGCGCGACGGCCGCGCTGCGGCAGAACTGCGTGCGGCTCGCGCGCCAGCCGGCCTGGGCGCGTGCTTGCGCGGCTGCCGACCGGCTCGACGAGCTCGACGTCAGCAGCGCACGTACGTTCTTCGAAACGTATTTCACGCCGTTCCAGCTTGCGAACACCGACGGTACGCTCGACGGGCTCGTGACCGGCTATTACGAGCCGCTGCTGCATGGTTCGCGCGTGCGTCGCGGTCCGTATCAGTACGCGCTTTATCGCTGGCCGGCCGGTTATCGCGCGGGCGCCGCGCTGCCGGCACGCGCGCAGCTCGAACGCGCCGGCATCCTGAACGGCAACGAACTCGTGTGGGTCGACGACCCGATCGAAGCGTTCTTCCTGCAAGTGCAGGGCTCGGGGCGCGTGCTGCTCGACGACGGCTCGGTGATGCGGGTCGGCTTCGGCGGCACCAACAACCAGCCGTACCGCTCGATCGGCAAGTGGCTGCTCGATCGCGGCGAGCTGACACCCGCTCAGGCGACGATGCAGGGCATCAAGGCGTGGGCAAAGGCGAACCCGACCCGCGTCGACGCGTTGCTCGACACGAACCCGCGGTTCGTGTTCTTCCGCGACATGCCGACCAAGGAAGATGCGCCGCACGGCGGCGCGGACGGCCCGATCGGCGCGCTCGGCGTGCCGCTGACGCCGGAGCGTTCGATCGCCGTCGATCCGTCGTCGATCCCGCTCGGCACGCCCGTGTTCCTGCAGACCACGCGCCCGTTGACGAATACGCCGATGAACCGGCTCGTGTTCGCGCAGGATACGGGCTCCGCGATCAAGGGCGGCGTGCGGGCCGACTATTTCTGGGGGCTCGGCGACGACGCAGGCGATCAGGCCGGGCGGATGAAGCAGGTCGGCCGGATGTGGCTGCTGTTCCCGAATTCGTGATGTGAGGCGGCGCGCGGGTTGCTGGCGGCGCCGACAATGCATCAGGCGCGGCATTCGTGGGCGCGATGGTGTGCGTTGCCCTGATCGTGAGTGAGCGAGTGCGGTGTCAGTTTTCGTGATGCGCCTGTCGCGTCGGCGGTTGCCCCAACGGCGTCCTGGAATGAAACAGCCCGATCGGCGTTGGCCGATCGGGCTGTTTCATTTGCAGCCACGGACTCACCGCACGTAACGCACGCGCGGCGATTGTCGTCAGCCCTTGCGCTTGTCGACGACGCGTCGCGCCTTGCCGACCGAACGCTCGATCCCGTTCACGGGCAGCACGTTGATCACGGCCGTCACGCCGATCAGCGACTTGATGTCGTATGCGAGCGCCTGTTTTGCCGCATGGATCGCCGCCGTATCGGGCGCGGTCTCGGGGCAAGGCTCGACGTTGAGCGTCAGCACGTCGAGCGGGCCTTCCTTCGTCAGCACGATCTGATAGTGCGGTGCGAGCGCGCGCTGCTTGAGCAACTGCTCCTCGATTTGCGTCGGGAACACATTGACGCCGCGCACGATCATCATGTCGTCCGAACGACCCGTGATCTTCTCCATCCGGCGCATCGTGCGGGCAGTGCCGGGCAACAGCCGCGTGAGGTCGCGGGTCCGGTAGCGGACGATCGGCAGCGCCTCCTTCGTCAGCGACGTGAAGACGAGTTCGCCGAGTTCACCGTCCGGAAGCACTTCGCCGGTTTCGGGATCGATGATCTCCGGATAGAAGTGGTCTTCCCAGATGGTCGGGCCGTCCTTGGTCTCGACGCATTCGGACGCGACGCCGGGGCCCATCACTTCGGACAGCCCGTAAATGTCGACCGCGTCGATGCCCATCCGCTGCTCGATCGCGACGCGCATGTCGTTGGTCCAGGGTTCCGCGCCGAAGATGCCGATGCGCAGCGAACTCTGCACGGGATCGAGGCCCTGGCGCTCGATTTCGTCGGCGATCGACAGCATGTAGCTCGGCGTCACCATGATGATGTCGGGCCGGAAATCCTGGATCAGTTGTACCTGCTTCTCGGTCTGGCCGCCACCGAACGGGATCACTGTCAGCCCCGCGCGTTCGGCGCCGTAGTGCGCGCCGAGCCCGCCCGTGAACAAGCCGTAGCCGTAGCTGACGTGCACCTTGTCGCCGCGGCGCGCACCGGCGGCGCGGATCGAGCGCGCGACGAGATTCGCCCATGTGTCGATGTCGCCGGCCGTATAGCCGACGACCGTCGGCTTGCCGGTCGTGCCCGACGACGCATGAATGCGCGAGATCTGGTCCTGCGGCACCGCGAACATCCCGAACGGGTAACTGTCGCGCAGGTCGCTCTTCGTCGTGAACGGGAAGCGCGACAGGTCGGCGAGCGTCTTCAGGTCGTCCGGGTGGACACCCGCGTCGTCGAACTTGCGACGATAGACGGGGGAGTGCTCATACGCATGCCGGAGCGACCACTTGAGGCGCTCGAGTTGCAGCGCGGTCAGCTCGTCGCGTGAGGCGGTCTCGATCGGCTCGAGCGGTAGCGGGGTAGTCATGCATGTCTCCAGTGTTTGTTATGTGCGAGCCGTCGACGTCAGCGGTCTTCCGGAATGACCGTGCCCTTGATCTGGGCGGACTTGCCGCGAAACATCGCGACGGTTTCGCCGGTCTGGTTCGTGACGCGGATGTCGTAGATGCCTTGGCGGCCGGCGCGCGCCTGCTCGATCGCCTCGGCCGTCAGCACGTCGTCGCCGTGCACGGGGCGCAGGAATTCGATCGAGCAGCCGGCCGCGACGGTGTTCACGTTGTACGAGTTGCACGCGAACGCGAACGTCGAATCGGCCAGCGTGAAGATGATCCCGCCGTGGCAGGTCTGATGCCCGTTCAGGAATTCGGGCCGCACGCGCATCTGCAGGCGCGCGTAGCCGGCGCGTACTTCGGCGATTTCCATCCCGAACGCGCGGCTGCATGCGTCGGCGTCGTACATGGCCCGCGCGGTGGCGCGGGCGAGCGAATCGGGGTCGAGTGTGGCAGTGGCGTGCGTCATGTCAACGGCCCTCGAAGCGTGGCGCGCGCTTCTCGATGAATGCCTTCACGCCTTCCGAATAGTCGTGCGACTGGCCGAGCTTGCGCTGCAGGTCGCGTTCCACGTCGAGTTGCTGGTCGAGCGTGTTCGTGACGCTGGCGCGCATCGATTGCTTGATCGATGCGATCGCGAGCGTCGGCTGCTGCGCGAGCTGGGTGGCGAGCTGGCGGGCTGACGCAGCGAGGGTGTCGTCATCGACCGCGCGCCAGATCAAGCCCCATTGCTCGGCCTGTTCGGCCCCGAGCTTGTCGCCGGTCAGTGCGAGCCCCAGCGCGCGTGCCATGCCGACACGTTGCGGCAGGAACCACGTGCCGCCCGAATCGGGTACGAGCCCGATCTTGACGAAGGCCTGGATGAAGCTGCTCGAGCGGGCGGCGAACACGAGATCGCACGCGAGCGCGAGATTCGCGCCGGCGCCGGCTGCCGTGCCGTTGACGGCGGCGATCACCGGAATCGGCAGACGCTGCAGGCGACGGATCAGCGGATTGAAGTGCTCGTCGATCAGCGTGCCGAGGTCGGTGGACGCGCCCGGCGTGAAGTCGAGATCGGCCAGGTCCTGGCCCGCGCAGAAGCCGCGCCCCGCACCGGTCAGGATCAGCGCGCGCGCGCCGGCCGCCTCGACATCATCGAGCGCGGACTGCAGCTCGCGATGCATCGCCCGCGTAAAGCTGTTCAGCTTGTCGGGGCGGTTGAGGGTAATCGTGGCCACGTTCGACGCGTGATCGATATCCAGCTGAATCGCCTGATAGGACATGCAGTATCTCCTTCATGACTTCGTTATAGGCGCGCGGTGCGTGGGTTACACGCGTTCGATCGCGAGCGCGATACCCTGACCGACGCCAATGCACATCGTACAGAGCGCAAAGCGGCCGCCCGTACGCTCGAGTTGGTGGAGCGCCGTGGTCACGAGCCGGGCGCCCGATGCGCCGAGCGGATGGCCCAATGCGATCGCACCGCCGTTCGGGTTCACGCGCGGATCGTCATCCGCGACGCCGAGCATGCGCAGCACCGCGAGACCTTGCGACGCAAACGCCTCGTTCAGTTCGATCACATCGAACTGGTCGATGGTCATGCCGAGCTGGCGCAGCAGTTTCTGCGTGGCGGGTGCGGGCCCGATGCCCATCACGCGCGGTGCGACGCCGGCTGTTGCCATGCCGATCACGCGTGCGCGGCGGCGCAGGCCGTATTGGTCGGCCGCCTGAGCATTGGCGAGCAGCAGCGCGCACGCACCGTCGTTGACGCCCGATGCGTTGCCGGCCGTCACCGAGCCGTCCGGGCGCACGACGCCTTTCAGCTTCGCGAGCGCTTCGAGCGACGTCTCGCGCGGATGCTCGTCGCGCGAGACGACCAGCGGATCGCCTTTCTTCTGCGGAATCGTGACCGCAACGATTTCGTCGGCAAGCGTACCGTCCTGCTGCGCACGCGCGGCCTTCTGCTGGCTGCGCAGCGCGAACAGGTCCTGGTCGGCGCGGCTGATGTTGTAGTCGACCGCGACGTTCTCGGCCGTCTCGGGCATCGAATCGACGCCGTACAGCTGTTTCATCAGCGGATTGATGAAGCGCCAGCCGATCGTCGTGTCGAAGATGTCGGCCTGGCGCGCGAACGCGCTCGCGGCCTTGCCCATCACGAACGGTGCACGCGTCATGCTCTCGACGCCGCCCGCGATCATCAGGCGCGCCTCGCCAGCCTTGATCGCGCGCGCGGCCGTGCCGACCGCGTCCATCCCGGAGCCACACAGCCGGTTCAGCGTCGTGCCGGGCACGTCGGTCGGCAGGCCCGCGAGCAGCGCCGACATGCGTGCGACGTTTCGATTGTCTTCGCCGGCCTGGTTTGCACAGCCGTAGATCACGTCGTCGATCGCCGTCCAGTCGACGTCGCGGTTGCGCTCGACGAGCGCCTTGAGCGGTACCGCACCGAGGTCGTCGGCGCGGACATCTTTCAGGGCGCCGCCGTAGCGGCCGATGGGGGTGCGAATCGCGTCGCAGATATAGGCGTCTGTCATGGGCGTATCGATGAGCAACGAACCCGCCGGGTGGCGGATTCGTTCATGGTAGAGAACGTGGCGGCGTTTGCACGTCGACCATTCGGGTTATGCCGGTTGGCCGGCTTCCGCGGGGGCCGCTTTCGGCGCAACATGGACGCGGCTTTGCACCACGCGGAACCGGTTGGCGACGAACGCCGGATCAGCCAGCGCCGCGTTGGCTGCCGGGTTCGCGCCCGTGCCGTGGAAATCCGAGAACGCTGCCGACTGGTTCACAAACACACCGCCCGTCAGGTTGATCGACAGCGCGACGCCACCGCGCACCGCCGCATCGTGGGCGGCGTCGACGATCGCATCGTCGGTGCTGTAGACGGAGAGCGTCAGCGCGCCATGTTCCGCTGCGATTTCCCCGGCGAGGTCGAGCGATTGTGCGGTCGAGTCGGTCGCGATCACGAACGAGATCGGACCGAACCATTCCTGCGTGAATTTCTCGCGATCGGCCACGTCGAGTTGCAGCACGAGCGGCGTGCGCACGCGGGCATCGGGGAACGCAGGGTGCTGGAGGGTAAGGCTGTCGGCGAGCACGCGGCCGAGCTGGCGGGCGTCGTCGATACGTGCGGTCACGCCTTCGTTCTGGATTGCGCCGATCAGTTCGACCGAGCGTGCCGGGTCGCCGGTCAGTTTTTGCACGGCAACGGCGATTGCCTGTGCGACCTCGTCGAAGCTTGCATGGCCGTCCGCCGTCCGGATGCCGTCGCGCGGCACGTAGATGTTCTGCGGCGCCGTGCACATCTGGCCGGAGTACAGCGCCAGCGAGAACGCGATGTTCTTGGCGGCGGCCTTCAGGTCATCGGTCGAGTCGATCACGATCTGGTTGACGCCGGCCTTCTCGGTATAGACCTGTGCCTGATGGGCATGGCGTTCGAGCCACGTACCGTTTTGCGTGCTGCCGGTGAAGTCGATCAGCTTGATTTCAGGGCGCAGCGCGAGATCCTGAACGAGCGCGCCGTCGTTGGGTTCGGTCGCGAGGAGCGTGACGACGTTCGGATCGAAACCGGCTTCGCGCAGTACGTCGCGAGCGATCCGGACGGTGATCGCGAGGGGCAGGATCGCGCCCGGATGCGGTTTGACGATCACGGTGTTACCGGTTGCCAGATCGGCGAAGAGGCCCGGGTAGCCGTTCCAGGTCGGGAACGTGCAGCAGCCGAGCACGAGCCCCGTGCCGCGCGGGACGATCGTGTAGCGCTTGTGCATCGCGAGCGGCGGGTTCTTGCCTTGCGGCTTTTCCCAGTGCGCGTCGGCCGGGATGCGGCGCAGTTCGTCCCATGCATAGGCGACTGCTTCGAGCGCACGATCTTGCGCGTGCGGGCCGCCGGCCTGGAACGCCATCATGAATGCCTGCCCCGTGGTGTGCATCACGCCGTAGGCGATCTCGAAGCTGGCGCGATTCAGGCGCGCGAGGATTTCGAGGCTGACGCCGACCCAGGCGCTCGGGCCGGCTTCTCGCCAGGAGCGCTGCGCGACGGCAGCGGCGGCGATCAGCTCGTCGGGCGTCGACTTCGGATACCGGATGCCCAGTGCAATGCCATACGGCGACCGCTCTGCGCCGACCGTTTCTCCGGACGCCGGCTGGTCGAGCGCGAACGTCTTGTCGAGGTGCGACTTGAACGCGGCCTCGCCATCTGCGTTCGCGCTTTCCCCGTACACTTTGGGGCTCGGCATTTCGGCGAACGGGCTCCAGTACCCGCGGCTCTCGATGGCGGCGAGTGCGTGCTTCAGCGTGTCTTCGTGCTTCGTGAACAGTGCATGGGTCATGGCGGCAGCCTGATGGACGTTGAGAGGGGTTGGATCGATTAATTAACCGACCGGTTGGTCGGAGAATGGTAGCATCAAACTATTCGCATGTGCGAGGCGTTTCTCATTTCATTGATCGAGGAGAAATAGATGGCTTACGAGAACATCCTGGTGGAGACCCGGGGGCGTGTCGGGTTGGTTACGCTGAACCGTCCGAAGGCGCTGAATGCGCTGAACGATGCGCTGATGGATGAACTGGGTGACGCGCTGAAGGCGTTCGATGCGGACGACGGCATCGGCGCGATCGTCGTGACCGGGAGTGAGAAGGCGTTCGCGGCTGGCGCGGACATCGGCATGATGGCGACCTACTCCTATATGGATGTCTACCGGGGCGACTACATCACGCGCAACTGGGAGACGGTCCGCGAGATCCGCAAGCCGATCATTGCCGCGGTTTCGGGTTTTGCGCTGGGCGGCGGCTGCGAGCTGGCCATGATGTGCGACATCATCTTCGCGGCGGATACGGCCAAGTTCGGCCAGCCGGAAATCAAGCTGGGCGTCATGCCGGGTGCGGGCGGCACGCAGCGTCTGCCGCGCGCGGTGTCGAAGGCGAAGGCGATGGACATGTGCCTGACCGCCCGTTTCATGGATGCTGCCGAAGCGGAGCGCGCGGGGCTCGTGTCGCGCGTGCTGCCGGCCGACACAATGCTCGACGAAGCGATTGCCGCTGCGACGACGATCGCCGAGTTTTCGTTGCCGGCGGTCATGATGGTCAAGGAGTCGGTGAACCGTGCGTACGAGACGACGCTGGCTGAAGGCGTCCACTTCGAGCGGAGGCTGTTCCATTCGCTGTTCGCGACCGAAGACCAGAAGGAAGGGATGGCGGCATTCGTCGAAAAACGGAAGCCGGTGTTCAAGCACCGCTGATTGGGCTCCTTGGGTAGTTGGCTGGCCGCTGGTAGGTATCGGTGTCGCCGGCGCCACGCGGTCCGTCGAGCCCGAAGCCCCCGTGCGCGGCAGCGCACGGGGGCTTTTTCAAAATATTTTCACAAAGGGGCTTGCGTAGTTGGGGGCGGGTGCTTAGAATCACGCCTCTTTCGCGCTAACGGAAACGCGGCGCGGAAGAGGGAAGCAGGGTTGGCGATGTGCTGAAGTCTGGTGCGCTTAGCTGGCCTGGAAGTTGAGCCCCGCGGTCGCAACGATGTAGTGAAAAAAGTTGTTGACGATCTGCGAAACACGGTTCATAATCTCGCTTCTCTGCTGCTGAAAACGCAGCGCTGCTGAGAAACACGA
>NZ_JAAGPO010000309.1:0-8099 GCF_017104825.1 Burkholderia sp. Ac-20345
TTCGCCCGGCGCGCGCACCGCACGGCCACCCGTTTCGACCGCATCGCCTTCCACGCCCTCCTCCGCGCCGCCGCCCGGCATGCCGAAGCCGCCCGCCGCCCCGACCCACTGCATCGGCACCTGCGCGATCGCTTCGCTGTCGATACCCGGCCGCGACACGAGCGCCGCCGACGCCGGATCGCCCCACACCAGCGCGAGGTCGAGCTGGTTCGCGTCGAGCCGGTCGAGCAAATCGGCATTACGCGCCACGCGCGCCTCGATCCGCACCTTCGGATGCGCGCGCGCGAACCGCCCGAGCACGTCGGGCAAAATCGCCTCGCCGAAATCTTCCTGCAGTCCGACGCGCACCCAGCCGTCGAGATTCATGCCGCGCACGGCCGCGGCCGCCTCGTCGTTCAACTCGATCATCCGCCGCGCATAGCGCAGCATCGCGTCGCCGGCGTCGGTCAGCGCAAGCCCGCGCCCGGCTTTCACGAACAGCGGCGTGCCGGCCTGCTCCTCGAGCTTGCGGATCTGCGCGCTCACCGCCGACGACGAGCGCGCGACCCGGTCGGCCGCCTTCGCAAAACTACCGAGATCCACACCCGCGACCAGGCTGCGCAGCGCCGCCACGTCGAAGTTGGGCCGGGCCAGCGCGGCATCGGCCGGCGCGAACGACTCGCCGTCGCCGCGTGGAATGTCTTGTCCGGACATATCAACCATCCTGTTTTATCGAACGATTCATCAAGAACTTTCCGATTTTCAGGATGAATGTAGGTCGCCAGACTGTCGATGTCAATTTCCAAACCGGGCCTGCCGTCATGGATACCTCGTACACCGCCTCCCCCTCCTCGCCCGCCCGCGACGCGCGCGGCCCGGCTCATCGCTGGCGCGTGCTGGCCGCCGGCGTCGCCGCGAACATGAGCTTCTCGGCCGCGGCGGCGGGCATTCCGACCACGGCCGTGTGGATGCGCACGGCCTATCACCTCGACAACGGCGCACTCGGCCTCGTGCTCGGCGCGCTCGGCTTCGGCGTCGCGCTGTCCGAGCTGCCGTGGGGGATGGCCGCCGACCGCTTCGGCGACCGCCGCGTGCTGCTCGCCGGGCTCGTCGCGACGGCCGCGATGTTCGCGCTGATGGTGTGCACGATCGTCCCCACCGCGCACGGCGTGCCGCCGCTGATGCGGGTCGTCGTAGCGATGTGCTGCGTCGGCCTGCTCGGCGGCAGCGTGAACGGATCGAGCGGACGCGCGGTGATGCGCTGGTTCGGCGAGCGCGAACGCGGGCTCGCGATGAGCATCCGCCAGACGGCCGTGCCGCTCGGCGGCGGCGTCGGCGCGGCGCTGTTGCCGTCGCTCGCGTCGCACCTGGGCTTTGCCGCGGTATTCGGCACCCTGATGCTGCTGTGCGCGGCATCGGCCGGGCTGACCTGGCGCTGGCTGCACGAGCCGCCGCCCGCACCGGCCGCGATGCACGTCGCCGCGCATCGCCCCGTCGAGCGGCAGCAATCCGCGCAGCATGCGCGCAACCCGCTCGCGAGCGGCCCCGTGTGGCGCATCGTGCTCGGCATCGGCCTGCTGTGCGCGCCGCAGTTCGCGGTGCTCACGTTCGCGACGGTGTTCCTGCACGACTTCGGCCGGCTTGGCCTTGCCGGCATCTGCGCGGCGATGGTCGTACTGCAGCTCGGCGCGATGGTGATGCGCGTGTGGAGCGGCCGTCATACCGACCGGCACGGCAACCGGCGCGCGTATCTGCGCGGTTCAGTGTTCGTCGCGGCCGGGTCGTTCGCGCTGCTCGCCGCGGCGACGGCCGGCAGCCCGCACGTGCCGCTTGCCGCGATCGTCGCGATTCTCGTGTTCGCCGGCATCTGCGTGTCGGCGTGGCACGGCGTCGCGTACACGGAGCTCGCGACCCTCGCTGGCGCGAACCACGCCGGCACCGCGCTCGGGATGGCGAACACGATCGTCTACCTCGGGCTGTTCGCGACGCCGCTCGCGATTCCGCCGCTGCTCGCGGCCAGTTCGTGGAGCGTGGTGTGGCTCGCGGCCGCGCTGGTCGCGGCCGCAACCTATCCGCTGTTCGCCGTGCGCTAGCGGCCGCGCGTGGCATGCGTGCATCGCGGCGACCGCCACGACGCCCGCACCTCCGTCAGGCTGCTTCGCGCGCCAGCGCACGTCGCGCGGCCGGCCGTTCGGCCTCGCGCTGCGCGTGGGCGGTCCATGCGGGATACCGCGTCATGTCGAGCCCGATCGCGACGCCCCATCGATACAGCACGAACAGGAACGGATCGACGATCGAATGCGCACCCGGTTCGGCCCACGTGCGGCCGTCGGCAAGCGCGGCTTCGATCGTTTCGTTCGCGGCTTCGATCGTGCCTCGCCCGTGCGCGCTGACCTCGCCGTGCAGGGCAGGATCGCCGATGAAGCGGCCCGGCCGCCACAGCGCGCCGTAGCCCACGCCATGCACCCAGCCGACCAGCCAGGCGAGCCATTCGTGACACCGCGCCTCGCGCAGCGGATCGCCGAGCGGCAGCAATTGCGCATCGGGATAACGGCGCGCGAGATACGTGAGGATCGCCGGCGTTTCGGTCAGCACATGCTGCTCGCCCGGAATCGCGAGCACCGGGACGCGCGCCTTCGCGTTGATCGCGAGATAGCGCGCGTCGAGGTTCTGCTGCTTCTGCACGGAGACGATCTCGACGTCGAACGGCGCGCCGGTTTCCTCCAGCGCGATGTGGGCGGCAAGCGAGCAGGCGCCCGGCGAAAGGTAGAGACGATATGCGTTCATGGTGGTGTGGCCCGACGGGGCTGTGGAAGACGGAACCGAGTGTAGGAACGCGTGCCTGCCCGCCGCAAACGATGAATTGTCGTGCTCGGACATTAGTGTTACTAATACCCGCATGCGACGCATCCACCTTCCTCCGCTGCAGACGCTGCGCGCGTTCGAGACCGCCGTGCGGCTGCAGAGCTTCACGCGCGCGGCCGACGAGCTCGCGCTCACGCAAGGCGCCGTCAGCCAGCACATCCGCGCGCTCGAGGCGCAGCTCGGCTATCCGCTCTTCACGCGCGAGCGCAACGGCGCGACGCCGACGCACGCCGCGCACGCGCTCGCGCTGCAGGTGCGCCAGGGCCTCAGCGTGCTCGAGCGCGCGTTCGAGCCGGCACTCGCCGTGCGCAGCCGCCCGCGCACCTGCGACGTCACGCTGAACGTCAGCGTGCTGCCGAGCGTCGCCGAGCGCTGGCTCACGCCGCGCCTGCCGCGCTTCACGGCCGCGCATCCGCACATCGCGATCGCACTGCACCCCGACGTGGCGCTCGCGCCGCTACGCAAGCGCGACCGCATCGACGTCGCGCTGCGCTACGGGCCCGGTACGTGGCCTGGCGTCGTCGCCGAGAAGCTGATGAACGAGACGATCTTTCCGGTCGCGAGCCCCGCATACCGCAATCGCGACGGCATCGCCCCGCGTGCGCCGGCCGATCTCGTGCGCGCGACGCTGCTGCGCCATCCCGCGCAGCCGTGGGAACCGTGGCTCCAGGCTGCGCGGCTCGATCTCACCGAATCCGCGCGCGCGCCGCGCTTCACCGATGCGAATGCGCTGATCGACGCGACGCTGAAAGGGCGCGGCGTCGCACTCGCGCGCCGCTCGCTGATCGAGCCCGAACTCGCGGACGGCACGCTCGTGCGCGTATCGACGGTGCGCGTGACCGACGTATATGCGCACTATGTGGTGTGGCGCCCCGGCCATCCGCATGAAGCGGCGATCCGCACCTGGCTCGACTGGCTGCGCAGCGAGGTGCGACGACGCACGCCGCGGCGCTGACGCAACGCGATCGGCTGCACGCAGTCGTCACGAGCGGCCCGAACGCCATGGACGCTCTCGTGCATCACATCGCGCGCCCGGGTAAAAGTGCCCGGCTCGCATCGCCCACCGGGAAATATTGCGCGCCCGCGTGCAAGTGACTGGTCAGGATATCGAAAGCATTCCGCGATCACGCGCCGGTCGCAAGCGATTCACCGAAACGTCGCATCGCACCGGCATACTCGAAAACGTTTCCCGATCAGCCTGCCAGGAGAGAAGTCATGCGTCGCGTTTCCGTTGTCGTCGTTCTTTGTGCCGCCGCTTTCGTCGCCGCCTGCAGCGACGACGCGCCGCACGACGCACACGCGGCCGACGCGTCGCAGCAGGCCGGCGCATCGGCCGGCTCCGCCAGCGCCTTCAACAACGACGCGGCCGCGAACGCCGCCGCGTCCGATGCCGCGCCGCTCGCGCCGCCCGTCGTGCACTACCCGCCCGATGACGACGACGACGCGAAGCCCGCGGCGAACGCACCGAACGCGGCCGCGTCGAGCGCCGCCGCGTCGTCTCCCGGCTGATCCCTCCGCTTCCGTCCCCCGACCGCAGCAGAACCGAGGTGAAATAACATGACGTCATCGAGCCGCCGCCGTTTCCTGCATACCGTCGCACAATCCGCGGGCGCCGCCGTCGCGCTCAACACCTTCCCCGAATCGATCCGCCGTGCGCTCGCGATTCCCGCCGCGCGCGGCACCGGCACGATCCGCGATGTCGAGCACATCGTCGTGTTCATGCAGGAAAACCGCTCGTTCGATCATTACTTCGGACACCTGCGCGGCGTGCGCGGCTACAACGACCGCTTCCCGATCCCGCTGCCGAACGGCAAGCCGGTGTGGTACCAGCCGTCGAAGGCCGACCCGGGCAAGCCGGTGCTGCCATTCCGGCTGAACACGCTGACGACGAGCGCGCAGTGCGTCGGCGACCTCGACCACTCGTGGTACAAGACGCACGCGGCGATCGACGGCGGCCGCTACGACCAGTGGCCCGCGAACAAGACGGACATGACGATGGGCTATCACGTGCGCGAGGACATCCCGTTCCACTACGCGCTCGCCGATGCGTTCACCGTGTGCGACAACTACTTCTGCTCGCTGCCGGGACCGACGCACCCGAACCGCTCGTACCTGATGACGGGCACCGTCGACCCGACCGGCAAGTTCGGCGGCCCGCTGCTCGACAACAGCGACTATGTCGACGGCGACGGGCCGCCCGCCTACCAGCTGCTGTCGTGGACGACCTTTCCCGAGCGTCTCGAAGCGCACGGCGTGTCGTGGCAGATCTACCAGCAGGGCACGACGGGCAGCGATCCGTACAACGGCAACTACGGCACGAACGTGCTGCAGAACTTCGCGAATTTCATCAACGCGAAGCCCGGTTCGTCGCTGTACCAGCGCGCGCAGACAGTGCGCACGCTCGACAACCTGAAGGACGACGTGATCAACGACCGGCTGCCGCAGGTGTCGTGGCTGTGCCCGCCGGCGGCATTCTCCGAGCATCCGAAATACACGCCCGCGTACGGCGCGAACTACACGTCGCAGATCCTCGACGCGCTCACGTCGAACCCGGACGTATGGCGCAAGACCGTGCTGTTCATCATGTACGACGAGAACGACGGCTTCTTCGACCACATCGTGCCGCCGCAACCGCCGACGTCGGCCGCGCAGGGCGCGTCGACCGTGACGACCGACGGCGAGCTGCACACGGTCGTGAACCCCGGCCGCGGCGGCAGCTACACGGCCGACGGCCTGCCGTACGGCCTCGGGCCGCGCGTGCCGATGACGGTCGTGTCGCCGTGGACGAAGGGCGGCTTCGTGTGCTCGCAGGTGTTCGACCACACGTCGGTGATCCGCTTCATCGGCGAGCGCTTCGGCATCGACGAACCGAACATCACGCCGTGGCGCCGCACCGTGTGCGGCGACCTCACCGCCGCATTCGACTTCCGCTCGTCCGACGCGTCGTTCCCGCCGCTTCCCGACACGAGCCAGTACCGCTCGATCGCCGACCAGCAATGCACGTCGCAGCCCGCGCCGACCGTGCCCGCGACGCCGTCGCCGATCGACCCGCAGGAGCCCGGCGTGCGGCCGGCACGCGCGCTGCCGTACGAGCTGCACGTGAACGCGAGCGTTTATGGCGGGACCCGGCTGCGCATCGAGTTCGCGAACCGCGGCAACCAGGGCGCGCACTTTCACGTGTATGCGACGAACCGCACCGACGGCCCGTGGCGCTACACGGTCGGCGCGCGCCGCGTACTGCATGCGGACTTCGACCTGACGGTGACGAACGGGGCATACACGTTCGCGGTGTACGGGCCGAACGGCTTCGTGCGCGTGTTCTCGGGCAACGTATCGGCCCCGGCCACGCCGCATCGCAACCCCGCGCAGCCGGAAGTGAAGGCCGGCTACGACGTCGCGAACGGGAACCTGTACCTGAAGCTGCGCAACCATGGCGGGGCCCACGTCACGCTGACGCTGACCGACAACGCGTACGGCGCGCCGTCGCGGCAGGTGACGCTGCATGGCGGCGACGAGCGCGTCGAGCAGTGGGCACTCGCGTCGAGCCACCAATGGTATGACGTGACGGTGAGCGACGGCGCGGCCGGCACCTTCTCGCGCCGCTTCGCGGGCCACGTCGAGAACGGCCGTCCGAGCTATTCGGATCCGGCCGCGGTGCGGCCCGTCACTGCGGCGTAAGCGCGACGGCGCGTCGTGGCACGGCACCTGCCGTGCCGCGCGCGCCGCCCGCCCGGCCCGTCAGACCGCGTGCGCGAGCGCGCGGTCGACGAGCGCGGTTTCGAAGCCGTCGTCCGCGTCGCGAAAGCGCAGCGGTGCCGCGCAGTGGACGAGCGTGTCGATGAAGTACTTCGCGCGCGGCCACGGCCCGAAGCCGGCCGCCGTGTTGATGTGTCCGGCATCGCCGAGGTTCACGAACGCGCTACCCAGGTGCTGCGCGAGCGTGCGCGCGTCACCGAGCGGCATCCACGGATCGGTCTCGCTGCCGATCACGATCGACGGCACCGCGAGCCGGCGCGCGTCGAACGGCCCGGCAAACGTGAATTTCTTCGGACTGGCGGGTGCGACGAGCAGCACGCCCGCGACATCGCCCGTATGCGGCCACTGCGCGAGCGCATGCGCGGCCGCGAGGCAGCCGAAGCTGTGCGCGGCCAGCACGAACGGGCCACGTTCGCGGTCGAGCAATGCGCGCACCGATTGCGCCCAGCGCACGAGATCGGGCGCGTCCCAGTCGTCCTGCTCGACGCGCAGCGAGCGCGGGAACTGCCGTTCGAGCCAGGTCTGCCAGTGAGCGCCTTCGCTGCCGTGCAGGCCCGGAACGGTCACGAGCCGCGGCGGCCACGCCGATTTGCTGCATGCGCGCATGATTGCCCTCGCTTGCTTGAAGACGGGATTCGATTGTGGCGCGGCGTCCCCGGCGGCCGAACCAATATTTTGTGCTTTGCTTGTGCGTGGGCCGGCCATCCGGCGGACAGCGCCCCGGGGTCGACCATCCGGGGACGGCGCACCGGTGCGGCCACCCACGCCGGTCGCCCACGCCGGTCGCCCGCCCCGCGCACCGGCGCGCGATGCGCCGCGAAACCGTAGAATGTGGGCTTCCCGTCAGCTTCACACGGAACCGGGGCCAGGCGCCGACGCGCCGGGCGCCCGGTCGTCAGGAGACGTCCGATGTCCGCTACGCCTGCCGGCGCGCTGCGCCCGGCTCTTCTCGCCGTTCCCGTGACGCGCCTCGCCGGCGCGCGCGCCGTCATCCAATGAAAATCCTGTTCCATTCCCCGCACCAGGAAGCCGGCGCGTGGCGCGACGAGATCGCGCATGCGCTGCCGGAAGCCGAACTGCGCGCGTGGCAGCCGGGCGACACGGCCGCCGCCGACTACGCGCTCGTCTGGCGCGCGCCGCGCGAATTCTTCGCCCCGCGCGATGGCCTGCGCGCGATCTTCAACCTCGGTGCCGGCGTCGATGCGCTGCTCGCGCTCGAGCACGCGCATCCGGGAACGCTGCCGCCGCACGTGCCGCTCGTGCGGCTGGAAGATTCGGGCATGGCGCAGCAGATGGTCGAGTACGTGACACACGCGGTGCTGCGTTACCTGCGCCGCTTCGACGAATACGAAGCGTTGCAGCGCGAGCGCCGCTGGCAGCCGCTCGAACCGCATGCGCGCGCAAGCTTCACCGTCGCCGTGCTCGGCCTCGGCGTGCTCGGCGCGCAGGTCGCGCGCGCGGATCGGGAGAGCGTCGGGTAGGGAAAGAGGGTGATCTAT
>NZ_JAAGPO010000310.1:0-8100 GCF_017104825.1 Burkholderia sp. Ac-20345
CGCGAAACCGCGCCGGCTGCGGCCTCCGCGAATATGTATCTCGATGCGAAGGGCAACGTCATTCCCGACGACAGTCTGTACGGCTATCGTGCGGTCGGCGTGCCGGGCACGGTCGCCGGCCTCGACCCGCGCCGCTTCCACGACGGGATGGCCACCGACTTCCTCGCGCAGATCGCGACGCTTGCGAGCGCCGCGCTCACGCGCCTGCTGCCGCACTGACCCTTCCGCACGCGATGACAGACGATCCGATCGCCGCCTACCTGTCGAACCTGAAGCACGTCAGGCAGCTGTCGGAACACACGCTGCGCGGATACACGCACGAACTCGACGAGCTGAAGAAGCTCGCGAACGGCCGGCCGCTCGAAGCGCTGACGGCCGCCGACATGCGCGGCGCGGTCGCCCGCGCACATTCGGGCGGGCTGTCCGCCCGGTCGATCTCGCACCGGCTGTCCGCGTGGCGCGCGTTCTACCGCTGGCTCGCGCAGCGCATCGAGATGCCCGCGAACCCGGTCGCCGCGGTACGCGCGCCGAAACGTGCGAAGACCTTGCCGAAGGCGCTGTCGGTCGACGACGCATCGGCATTGATGGACGCGCCGCTCGCCAACACGACCGAAGGCATCCGTGATCACGCGATCCTCGAGCTGTTCTATTCGTCGGGGTTGCGCCTCGCCGAGCTGATCGGGCTCGACGTCATGTACACGCAGGCCGACGGTTACCGCTCGGCCGGCTGGCTCGACCTCGCCGAAGCCGAAGTCACCGTGCGCGGCAAGGGCAACAAGGAGCGCAAGGTGCCGGTCGGCCGCAAGGCGATCGATGCGCTGAACGCGTGGCTCGCGGTGCGCGGCGAATTCGTGAAGCACGATCCGCATCCGCTGTTCGTGTCCGTGCGCGGCAACCGGATGTCGCCGGGCGTCGTGCGCGAGCGCGTGAAGCGCGCGGCGCTCACCGCGGGCATCCCCGCCAACGTCCATCCGCACGTACTGCGCCACTCGTTCGCGACGCACGTGCTGCAGTCGAGCGGCGACCTGCGCGCGGTGCAGGAACTGCTCGGCCACGCGAGCGTCTCCGCGACGCAGGTCTATACGTCGCTCGACTTCCAGCATCTCGCGAAGATTTACGACAGCGCGCATCCGCGCGCGAAGAAGCGCGACTGACGCGCTTCCCGTGTTACCCGCCTCGCGCGGCGACCGGCCACGGCCGGCGTCGCGCACGGCCCATTTCGATCTCATCATGCAAACCGTCACCCTCAAGCCGTCCAAGGAAAAATCGCTGCTGCGCCGCCATCCGTGGATCTACGCCAATGCGATCGACCGCGTCGACGGCAAGCCCGCGCCCGGCGCGACCGTGATCGTGCGTGCGCACGACGGCCGCTTCCTCGCGCGCGGCGCGTACAGCCCGCAGTCGCAGATCCGCGTGCGCGTGTGGAGCTTCGACGAGAACGAGCCGATCGACCACGCGTTCTTCAAGCGCCGCGTGCAGCGCGCGGTCGCGCACCGCACGACGATGGTGTCGGGCACGGGCGCGGTGCGGCTCGTGTTCGGCGAAGCCGACGGGCTGCCGGGGCTGATCGTCGACTACTACGTCGCGGACACCGCCGAAGCCGGCGCCGCGCCGCGCGGCCAGCTCGTCTGCCAGTTCATGGCCGCGGGCGTCGAGGCCTGGAAGGACGCGATCGTGAAGGCGCTCGTCGGCGCCACGGACTGCCCGAACGTGTACGAGCGCTCGGACGTATCGATCCGCGACAAGGAAGGGCTCGAACAGACGACCGGCGTGCTGGCCGGCGACGCACCGCCCGCGACGCTGATCTCGAACGAAAACGGCGTGCGTTATCACGTCGACGTACCGAACGGCCACAAGACGGGCTTCTACGTCGACCAGCGCGACAACCGCGCGCTGGTTGCGCAGTACGCGGCCGATCGCGACGTGCTGAACTGTTTCTGCTACACGGGCGGCTTCTCGCTCGCGGCGCTCAAGGGCGGCGCGAAGCGTGTCGTGTCGATCGACTCGTCGGGCGATGCGCTCGCGCTCGCGCAGCAGAACGTCGTCGCCAACGGCTTCGACGCCGAACGCGCGACCTGGCTCGACGCCGACGCCTTCAAGACGCTGCGCCGCCTCGTCGACGAAGGCGAGCGTTTCGACCTGATCGTGCTCGATCCGCCGAAGTTCGCGCCGACCCGCGACAGCGTCGATCGCGCGGCGCGCGCGTACAAGGACATCAACCTGAGCGGCTTCAAGCTGCTGCGTCCGGGCGGCCTGCTGTTCACGTACTCGTGCTCGGGCGCGATCGACATGGACCTGTTCCAGAAGATCGTCGCGGGCGCGGCCGCCGACGCGAAGGTCGATGCGCGCATCCTGAAGCGCCTCGGCGCGGGCGTCGACCACCCGCTGCTCGCCGCATTCCCGGAAGGCGAATATCTGAAGGGCCTGCTGTTGCAAATCGTCTGATCGCCCCGATCTACGCGCGTAACCGTCCGCCGGCCGCGCCTTGCGCCCGGCGGATCCGCGCTCCCGCCTGTCGTTCGGACGACGGGCGAGGGCTTGACAGGTATGTTTCAATGGATGGTTGTGCGCCCCGGCTGGCAAAGCCCCGGGCGCAACGCACATCCTGGTTTTGACCCCGATTCACGAACCACAGGCGATTGACATGGCCACTCCCGTCACCATCCTCACCGGCTTCCTCGGCAGCGGCAAGACGACGCTGCTCAAGCGCATCCTGAACGAACAGCACGGCATGAAGATCGCCGTGATCGAGAACGAGTTCGGCGAAGAAAACATCGACAACGAAATCCTCATCCAGGATTCGAACGAGCAGATCATCCAGATGAGCAACGGCTGCATCTGCTGCACGATCCGCGGCGACCTCGCGCGCACGCTCGGCGATCTCGCCGCGAAGAAGCGCGAAGGCAAGCTCGACTTCGACCGCATCGTGATCGAAACGACCGGCCTCGCGAACCCGGGCCCGGTCGCGCAAACCTTCTTCATCGACAGCGAAATCGCCGACGATTTCCTGCTCGACGCGGTCATCACGCTGGTCGACGCGAAGCACGCGAACGCGCAGCTCGACGAGCACGAAGTCGTGCAGCGCCAGGTCGGCTTCGCCGATCGCCTGTTCATCACGAAGTCGGATCTGGTCGACGACCAGACGGTGGCCGGCCTCAAGCATCGCCTGATGCACATGAACCCGAAGGCGGTAATCAAGGTCGTGAACTTCGGTGAAGCGGAGATCAAGGAAATCTTCGACCTGCGCGGCTTCAACCTGAACGCGAAGCTCGAGATCGACCCCGACTTCCTCGCCGAGGACGACCACGCGCATCACCACCACGATCACGACCATGATCACGATCACGCCAATTGCGACCACGATCACGGTCAATGCGCGCACGATCACGACCACGGCCACCACCATCACCACCACGCGCACCACGACGACAAGATCAAGTCGTTCGTGTACCGCAACGACCGCCCGTTCGACCCGAACAAGCTGGAAGACTTCCTCGGCGGCATCCTGCAGATCTATGGCGAGCGGATGCTGCGCTACAAGGGCGTGCTGTACATGAAGGGCGTCGACCGCAAGGTCGTGTTCCAGGGCGTGCACCAGATGATGGGCAGCGACCTCGCGTCGAAGTGGCTGCCGGTCGAGAAGAAGACGAACAAGATGGTGTTCATCGGCGTCGATCTGCCGCAGGACCTGATCACCGACGGCCTCGACGCCTGCCTCGCCTGACGCCCGCAGGCAAGCGCCGCACACGCCGCCGCGCGGCCGCCTCGCAGGCGGCTGCGGCGGCCGCGGAGCGCCCTTTTCGGGCAGGGTTTCGCCGTCATCGCTTTTTCGCGATTTGCGCGTTATATTTTCTAGATATTGGCGCAGCCGACGGGGATCGACCCGATACGGCGCCCGCTTGCGATTCAGTTACAATACGTGCCCGCTGGAGTACGGCAACAAACAGGCCCGGTTCTTGCTGAACCAGTTTTCCGGGCATCGCAACCGCGCCGGATCGCCAATCCGCCTCCCGGCCGCGGCCGATGCGATGTGCCGCGCAGCACACCGGTTCGCAGCGCGCGCAACTTCGCGCCAGGCCTATCCTGGTATTTGAGAACCGGTTTTCCAGAGGCTTTCGGCCCCGCGGCGGCAAATCGCAAATGATTGCAAGCGCGGTTGCGGGTAATCCCAAAGTGCAGGCAATATCTCTCGATTTGCCGCACATTGAAGAAGCAAGCAGATGACGAAGAAACTCTTGACCGAAGCCGAAATCCTGAAGATGAGCGACAAGGATTACATGAATGAGGATCAGCTCGCCTTCTTCAAAAATCGGCTCGAACAGTTGCAGGCGGACATCCTCAAGAATGCAGGCCAGACGACCGAGAACCTGCGCGAGACGGTGATCGTGCCCGATCCCGCCGATCGCGCGACGATCGAGGAAGAGCACGCGCTCGAGCTGCGTACGCGCGATCGCGAACGCAAGCTCCTCAAGAAGGTTCAGCAGTCGCTCGCCCGCATCGATTCCGGCGATTACGGCTGGTGCGAGGAAACCGGCGAGCCGATCGGCATTCCGCGCCTGCTCGCGCGTCCGACCGCCACGCTGTCGCTCGAGGCGCAGGAGCGCCGCGAGTTGCGCCAGAAGCTGTTCGGCGACTGATCGAGCGGCGTTCCGCTCAGACACGCTGCTTCCCGAAAGCGCGCGGCCTGCCGCGCGCTTTTTGTTTTTGCGGCACCGGTTCCCGGTCCGTCGATTTGCCCACCCCGCCTCTTGATATCCCGGCGCCCGCCCTAAAATGAAACGGACGCGCGCCGGGCCGCTTCCCGGCGCACTGCGAGTTACGCGGCGGCGCCTCGCGCCCCCCGACTCTTCCCCGTTTTTCTCAAGGAACGCAGATGGAGCAATTTCACGGCACGACCATCGTTTCGGTCCGGCGCGGCGACAAGGTCGCGCTCGGCGGCGACGGCCAGGTAACCCTCGGCAACATCGTCATGAAGGGTGGCGCGCGGAAAGTGCGGCGGATCTACAACAACCAGGTGCTGGTCGGATTCGCGGGCGGCACCGCCGATGCGTTCTCGCTGCTCGATCGCTTTGAGGCGAAGCTCGAGAAGCACCAGGGCAACCTGACCCGCGCGGCCGTCGAGCTCGCGAAGGACTGGCGCACCGACCGGATGCTGCGCCGCCTCGAGGCGATGCTGATCACGGCCGACGCCACCACCACGCTCGTCATCACCGGCAACGGCGACGTACTCGACCCCGAAGAAGGCATCTGCGCGATCGGCTCGGGCGGTGCGTATGCGCAGGCAGCAGCCCGGGCGCTCGCGGAGAACACCGAGCTGTCGCCGCGCGAGATCGTCGAGAAGTCGCTCAAGATCGCCGGTGACATGTGCATCTATACGAACCACAACCGCATCATCGAAACGATCGAGTAAGGACCGCACCATGAGCACCATGACCCCTGCCGAGATCGTCTCGGAACTCGACAAGCACATCATCGGCCAGGCGAAGGCGAAGAAGGCCGTCGCGGTCGCGCTGCGCAACCGCTGGCGCCGCCAGCAGGTCGCTGACCCGCTGCGCCAGGAAATCACGCCGAAGAACATCCTGATGATCGGGCCGACGGGTGTCGGCAAGACCGAAATCGCACGCCGCCTCGCGAAGCTCGCCGACGCGCCGTTCGTCAAGATCGAAGCGACCAAGTTCACCGAAGTCGGCTACGTCGGCCGTGACGTCGACAGCATCGTGCGCGACCTGATCGAGATCTCGGTCAAGCAGACGCGCGAAGCCGAGATGCGCAAGGTGCGCAGCAAGGCGACCGACCAGGCGGAAGACCGCATCCTCGACATCCTGCTGCCGCAGCCGCGCGCGGTGGGCTTCGGCGGCAACGCCGAACACGCGAACGACGACAACAACGCGACGCGCCAGACGTTCCGCAAGCGCCTGCGCGAAGGCCAGCTCGACGACAAGGAAGTCGAGCTCGACCTCGAGCAGCCGTCGGCCGGCATGGACATCATGGCGCCGCCGGGGATGGAAGAGATGACCGAGCAGATCCGCTCGATGTTCTCGAACCTCGGCAGCGGCAAGAAGCAGCGCCGCAAGGTGAAGATCAAGGAAGCGCTGAAGCTGCTGACCGACGAGGAAGCGGCGAAGATGCTGAACGATGAGGAAGTGAAGACGAAGGCCGTGCAGAACGTCGAGCAGAACGGCATCGTGTTCCTCGACGAGATCGACAAGATCACGTCGCGCAACAACGAAGGCAGCGGCGGCGAAGTGTCGCGCCAGGGTGTGCAGCGCGACCTGCTGCCGCTCGTCGAAGGCACGACGGTCAACACGAAGTACGGGATGGTGAAGACCGATCACATCCTGTTCATCGCGAGCGGCGCGTTCCACCTCGCGAAGCCGAGCGACCTGATTCCCGAACTGCAGGGCCGCTTCCCGATCCGCGTCGAGCTCGACTCGCTGTCGGTGAACGATTTCGAAGCGATCCTCGTCGCCACCGACGCAAGCCTCGTCAAGCAGTACCAGGCGCTGCTCGCGACCGAAGACGTGCAGCTCGAATTCGCCGAGGACGGCATCCGCCGTCTCGCGGAGATCGCGTTCTCGGTCAACGAGAAGACCGAGAACATCGGTGCGCGCCGGCTGTACACGGTGATCGAGAAACTGCTCGAGGACGTGTCGTTCTCGGCCGGCAACCATGCGGGCGAGCGCGTGACGATCGATGCGAAGTATGTCGATCGCGCGCTCGGCGAAGTGTCTCAGGACGAAGACCTATCGCGCTACGTGCTGTAACGCGCGCGGCGTCCGACGAAAAACGGGCGGCCCCTTCCGGGGTCGCCCGTTTTTTCATGGCGATGCGATATGGCACACGTGCCTGCCCGTGGAACACGGCTGATGGCAGGCGCGCTGGTGCATCCCTATAATCTGGATTCCTCAGACTACGGACAGACGCATTCGTCACCGCATTCGAATGACCATCTACCCGTCCATCGCCGGCCGATTCGTGCCGGCCCTGCTCACACTCACGCGCGCCGACATCCTGTCGCTCATGCGCCGGATCAGGCGGGAATCGCTGCGGCGCTACAACGTCGCGTTTGCACTCGCGTGGCTGGGCACGCTGGCGGGTATCGCACTCGCCAGCGTCGCGATCAGCGTCGGCATCCAGTCCATCGCGAGTGGCGTATCGGCAACGCCGTGGCCGATGGCCGTTCCGATCGTGATCGGCGGGTTCGCGCCGTTTCTCGCGAATATCGCCTACTCGGCGCTGATCACGCTCCTGCTGAAGCGCGAGATCGTCGCCTGCCTGTCGCGGGCGTCAAGCTCGCCTGGCTGACGCGCCCCCCCGCTTACTGCCGCACCGGCTTCTTCGCGAGCTTGCGCTGCAGCGTGCGGCGATGCATGTTCAGCGCGCGCGCCGTCGCCGAAATATTGTTGTTGTTCTCGGCCAGCACGCGCTGGATGTGTTCCCATTCGAGCCGGTCGACCGACAGCACGACCGGATTCTCGAGCGCTTCGTCAGCCTGCACTTCGGTCGCGTTGGTCTGCAGCGCGGCCAGGATCGACTCGACGTTCGCGGGTTTCGCGAGATAGTTGTCGGCGCCTTCCTTCACCGCCTGCACGGCGGTCGCGATGCTCGCGTAGCCGGTCAGCACGAGAATTCGCGCGTCGGGCTGCAGGTCGCACAGCGGCGCGATCAGGCTCAGGCCCGAATCCTCGCCGAGATGCAGGTCGACGGTGATGAACTGGAACTTGCCGCCCGCGGCGAGCCGCAGCGCCGACTCCTTGTCGTGCGCCTGCTGGACCGCGTAACCGCGGCGCTCGAGGCCGCGCGCGAGCGTGCCCGCGAACACCTCGTTGTCGTCGATTACCAGGAAATTGTTCTCGCTCATGTGGTTTCTCCGTCTACGTGTTGGTTGAGGCGGCCGACGCCGCGACGCGCACGGCCGGCAGCCGCAGCACGGCCCGTGTGCCGCGCGCAGCGGTCGTGCCGGCCGGGCGGCTGTCCGGCGCGCGCAAATCCCACGGTTGAACCACGCCCGAACGTGAATACGCGATCGTCCGGTGGTCTTTCAGGTCGTCGAGCGTCTTCGGCATCCCGTAGCGGGCGAGATACGACGGCGCCGCACCG
>NZ_JAAGPO010000311.1:0-7672 GCF_017104825.1 Burkholderia sp. Ac-20345
CCGCGGCCTCGAGCGCCGCGACGTGGCGGCCGGCCGTCGGCTGCGTGATGCCGAGCGCGCGCGCCGCGCCCGACAGCGAGCCCTCCGTCAGCACGGCGAGGAAGGTGCGGTAGCGTTCCCAGTTCAGATCGGTGGTCATACATAAATGTATAGCTGATCGATTGGGTTCGGCAATTCCTTGATAGCCGATGGCGCGCCAGAATGCGTGTCATCAAGGAAGTTCATTCAAGGAGAGCGGCAATGACGAACCACGCGGGCGGGACGCAACGACAGGCACTCGTGCTCGGCGCGAGCGGCGGGATTGGCGGGGAAGTCGCGCGGCAGTTGCGCGATGCGGGCTGGCAGGTGCGCGCGCTGAAGCGCGGGCTCGACGCCGAGGTCGTGGAGCGCGACGGCATCGCATGGATGCGCGGCGACGCGATGGACCGCGATGCAGTTGTCCGGGCCGCGCGCGGCTGCAGCGTGATCGTGCATGCGGTGAATCCCCCTGGCTACCGGAACTGGGCCGGGCAGGTGCTGCCGATGATCGACAACACGATCGCGGCGGCGAAGGCGGAGCACGCCACCGTCGTGCTGCCGGGCACGGTCTACAACTACGGTGCCGATGCGTTTCCGGTGCTGGTCGAAGATGCGCCGCAGCATCCGTCGACGCGCAAGGGCGCGATTCGCGTCGAGCTGGAGCGTCGGCTGCAGGATGCGGCCGGGCAGGGCGTTCGCACGATCATCGTGCGCGCCGGCGATTTCTTCGGGCCGAAGCTCACCGGCAACAGCTGGTTTGCGGCGGGGTTCGTCAAGGCCGGGCAGCCGGTTGCGGCCATCAGCGTGCCGGGGCGGGACGGCATCGGGCATCAATGGTCGTATGTGCCGGACGCCGCGCGCGCGATGGTCGAGCTGATCGAGCGGCGCGACACGCTGGAACCGTTTGCACGCTTTCATCTCGGCGGACATTGGGATGCGGACGGCACGCAGATGGCGGAGGCCGTACGGCGCGTCGCGCAGCGGCACGGGCTGCGTCCGACGGTGCGCAAGTTCCCGTGGTGGTTCGTGTGGGTCGCGGCGCCGTTCGTCACGACGCTGCGCGAATTGCTCGAGATGCGCTACCTGTGGCGCGAATCGATCCGGCTCGACAACGCGCGGGTGATCGCGGTGCTCGGCCGCGAGCCGGTGACGCCGCTCGACACGGCGGTGGAGGCGACGCTGGCGGGGCTCGGGTGTCTCAAGTGAGCAACGGCGGTCGCGAACGCAAGCGCGTTCTGCTATGATCCGCGCTCCCTTCCTCGACGCTGCTGCAGGAAGGTACCCTCGACCGCCGGAAAGCCGGAGGTCGCGTCGTACCTTTTTCATTTCCAGCAGCGATGTCTACTCTTCCTCGCTTAAAAAAGGCCTTGCAACGGCAAGGCATCCATGTCGACTATCACGCCGGCATCTATCACCTGCGCAATGAACTGACGCAGGCGTCCGTCCTGTTGCCCGATTCGCTCCCGCTCGAGGAGAAGGCCGTTCAGCAGTTGCTCGCGTTCGCGGCCGTCCGTTCGCCGGATGGCCATCAGGGCGTGTGCAAGGCGTGCGCGACGCCCGATTTTCATCCGGGCGGGGTCGCGCCCGTCGGCTCGATCGTCGCGACCGACGACGCGTTCGTGATTCCCGCCGCGGTCGGCACCGATATCAATTGCGGGATGCGTCTCGTCACCACGGGTCTCAAGCGGTCGGCGCTCGCGCCGTTCGAGACGGCGCTGGTCGAGCGGCTGACGCGTGCGATCCTCGCGGATCGGCGCGACGTGCCGGTCGCCAGCGACGCATTCCGCGCGCTGTTCGATGCGGGCCCGGCGGCATTCGTCGATCGCGTCGCGCAGCAGGGGCTCTGGCAGCACGTCGACCGCGACCGGCTCATCGACGAACTGTCGTCGTGCATCGGCCTCGACCGGTTCGACGGCAGCGCGAAATATGCGCCGGACGCACACGTCGGGTCGCGCGAGGTATTCCGCGATCCTTGCCTCGGTACACCCGGGTCGGGCAATCATTTCGTCGAACTGCAGGTGGTCGACGCCGTGTTCGATCGGCATGCGGCCTACCGTGCGGGACTCGCGAAGGACGATGTCGTGGTGATGATCCACAGCGGTTCGCGCGATGTCGGTTTCTACGTCGGGCGCCGCTGGATGGACCGGGCGCGCGCGGCGTGGCCGGCGGGCGTCAGGCATCCGGAAAGCGGCCTGTACGGGCTTTCCGGCGAGCTGGCGCGCGAATACCTCGTCGCGATGGGCACGGCCGCGCGCTATGCGTGGCTCAACCGTGTCGTGCTTGCCGAGATGGTGCGCAAGGAACTGGCGGAACTCACCGGCGAGACCCGCTCGGCACTCGTGGTCGACGTGCCGCACAACGTCGTGCTGCGCGAAAACGGGATGAACATCCATCGCAAGGGGGCGACGCCCGCCCGCGACGGCGATCTCGTGCTGATTCCCGGATCGATGGGCGATGCGTCGTTTCTCGCGACCGGGCTCGGCCACCCCGACTGGCTGTGGTCATGCAGCCACGGTGCCGGCCGCAGCGTGCGCCGGCAGGCGGTTCGACGCATGCGTACGGAGCAGGCGCCGGGCACGTGGCGCTGCGTCACGCTGCGCGACGAGCGCCGCATCGAGGAAGCGCCGGAAGCCTACAAGCCGATCGGGCCCGTGATCGATGCGCAGGAGCAGGCCGGCCTCATTCGCAGTGCGGTCCGGCTGAAGCCGTGGATCACGTTCAAGGCGTGACGGGCGGCAGCGTGCTCCGTGGCCACCGTCGTTGCGTGCGCCAGGGCCGGCGACACGCCGTCTGCCTCCCCGTGCCTCGGGCCGCGCCCGGACACGGGGAAGCGTCATCGCGAACCGAAGCACACGCGGCACAACAATTTTCCACATACCCGGGCGCGTCCGATGAGCATCATGTCGATCAACGTCGAAAAAAGCGAAAACGGGTGCGCAATGTTGCATTTCGGATGGAAAGTGTCGGTTGCGGGGGCAATTATGTTCGCATTGAGCGGGTGCACCGACCTGGCTGGTGTTCTGTATTGCAACAACTCGCAGATCAACTTCCCGGACTATCACTGCTTTCAGCCGTACTAGCAGCGGCTGGCGCGGCGACAGGACGCTGCCGCGCGGGTGTGCCGCGCCTCATTGCCCGTTATGCCACGACCGGCAACATCTCCACTGCATAGCGGTGCCGAAGGCTGCGCCCGAGCACCGGATCGTGCAGTTCCATCTCGAACGCATCGCCGTCGCCCATCGCCGCGATCGCGCCATGCACGGCGACCGTGCCGCCGTACATCGCGCAGCGCGCGGGCATCGTGCGGCGGTCGTCGAAGCGCTGCCACAGCACGTCGGGCGCGAGCAGGCCGCTTACTGCGCCGTGCTGGTACGCCGTCCGCTCGCCATCGCGCGAGATCAGCCACGAACGCATCTCGATCGCATCCCAGTGATCTGCTACTTCCGCGTAAAGCCACGCATCGCGGCCGAGCGGTTTCGCGCACACCTGCTTCGACACCGCGACGCCGTAGGCTTCGACTTCACGATCCGTATGGTCGGAGCCGACGGTCACGAGCGTGCCAGCCGGACTGTCGGCCAGCACACATTCGATCTCACCGCCCGAGCGTGCGCCGAGCACGCCGATCGCGGGCGCCTGCGTGAGCAGCGCGGCCGATACGCGATAGAAGCAGGGCGTGGTCGACGGCGGCGCGACGCCGAGCGCCGCGAGTTCGTCGATATGCGCGCGGATCGCCGCCGGATCGCGCCCGGCCCAGCCGGCGATCACGACGCGTTCGATCTCCGCGTCGACAGTGGTCGGCGTGCCTTGCCGGGGAATCACGTTGAACGACAGGGTTTGCATGCGGGTATCCGTTTGAAATGCGAAGGAGTGAATCGGCTGGCGGCGACGCTCAATCAGCGAGCGGCTTGTGCGCGGTTTCGCGGGCGGCGAGGAGCGCGATCGACGTGACGACGAGCGCGGCGGCGACGTACAGCGATACGGCCGTCGTCGTGCCCGTCTGCCGGAACAGCGCGGCGATCACGAGCGGCGCGAAGCCGCCGCCGACGATGCCCGCAAGCGTGTATGCGAGCGACGAGCCTGCATAGCGCACGCGGGTCGGGAACTGTTCGGTCACGAACGCGCCCTGCGGGCCGTACATCACCGCGTGGATCACGAGGCCGATCGCGACGGCCGCGACGATCGCGCCGGGCCGCGCCGAATCGAGCATCGCGAAGAACACGAATGCCCATACGATGCCGGCGAGCGCGCCGGCGAGATACACGGGCCGGCGGCCGAAGCGATCCGACAGCGCGCCGAAGAACGGCACCGCCAGCGCATTGCAGGCCGTGCCGATCATCACGGCCGTCAGTGCGACGGGGCGCGACAGGTGCAGCACGGTCGTCACGTAGGTGAGCGTGAACACGACGATCAGCGCATACAACACGTCCGAACCGATCCGCGAACCGCCCGCGATCAGCAGGCGTTTCCAGTGGTACTTCAGCACGTCCGCGACGGGCACCTCGGCGGTCGCGTGCGATTCGGCGAGTTGCTCGAACTGCGGCGTTTCGTCGACGCCGCGCCGCAGCCAGAAACCGAACACGACGAGCAGCGCGCTGGCCGCGAACGGCACGCGCCAGCCCCACGACAGGAAGTCCCCCGACGTGGTCCACAGCGTCACCAGCGCGATGCAGCCGGTGCCGAGCAGCGTGCCGAACGACGGGCCGATCTGCGTCCATGACGCGGACAGCCCACGGCGCTTCTGGTCGCCGTGCTCGACCGACAGCAGCACCGCGCCGGCCCATTCGCCGCCGAGTGCGACACCTTGCACGAAGCGCAGCGCGACGAGCAGGATCGGGCTCAGGATGCCTGCCTGCGCGTAGGTCGGCAGCGCGCCCATCAGCGCGGTCGTCACGCCCATCAGCACGAGCGTGAGCATCAGCACCGCGCGGCGGCCGATGCGGTCGCCGAGATTGCCGAACACGAAGCCGCCGAGCGGGCGCGATACGTAGCCGACCGCATAGGTCGAGAACGCGAGGATCGTGCCGGCCAGCGGATCGACCGACGGAAAGAACAGGTGGTTGAAGACGAGCGCGGCGAGCGTGTTGTAGATCGTGAAGTCGTACCACTCGAGCGACGTGCCGATCATGCTCGCGGTCGCGAGTCGGCTGTTGCGGACGCGACGGGGCGCGTGGGCGGCGGGCTGGGCGAGAGTGCTCATGGTGTCGGGTATGTCGTGACGGGGAACGGGATGAAACGCCGGGCCGATGCGCTGGCGGGCATCGCGCCTGCGGTGCGGCCGGCGTGGGCGATCAGGCCGGCAGGGCGGCAGCGGTAGCGGCCTCGGTTTCGACGTCGACGCGTGCCGTATGCAGCGGTGCGGCGGCGCGCCACAGCAGGTCGAAGGTGCGGACGTCGTCGTGCCCGGCGAGCGATGCGGCCACGCGGCGTGTCGTGGCCGCATCGCTGCCTTCGATCAGCACGAGCGCATCGGCGGCCGGGCGGGCGGCCGCATCGGCACCGATCGGCGCGGACAGCTCGGGCGCGGTGCAAAAGAGCCGCGCGGCGTGGATGCCCGGTTCGTGCAGCGCGTCGTCGAAGCGCTCGCGCAGCTGCGGTACGTCGATGCGATCCGGCGGCAGCACGAACAGCGCGAGATGCGCGCCTTCGCCGTCACCGGCCTCGATCGTCAGTTCTCCGACGCGTCGCTGCGTGCCCGTCATGCGCTCGAAGTTCGCGAGCGACCATGCGGTCTGCTGCGTGAACGCGCGCCGGTACGCGTCGCCATGGAACACGTCGAGCGCGTCCGTCACGTACAGCGCGAGGTACTTGCGCGGGCCGCGATCGGTCGCACGAAAGCGCCGCGCATGCGTGAAGCCGGGAATCGCGACACGTTCCTGCATGTGCTCGCGGTCGTACCACGCGTTGAAATCGGCTTCGTGCGCGGCGTCGATATCCGTCCAGACGCAAAGCTGGCCGTGCGGAAGGGAAAGGCAGGTCATCGCGGGGTTCCTCGTGACGGGGGTGTGTCAGGAACCGCAGTTTCCCGAAGACGGGCTGCGCCCGTCCAACAAGAAAACAAATTCGCGGTGAACAGGTTTTCTTATGAGCGGCGCGGGCGGCGTTTCGCGGGGGGCGTGGCGGCCGGTGCGGCTTGCGTCGTGCGCTTCGCTTTCGCCGGTGTGTTGGCTTTGGTTTTCGTTTTCGTCGCGGGACGGGCGGGTTTTTTGTCCACGCTGTCGGTCGTGGCCGGCGCTGCCGTCCTTGCGTGGCTCGCGGCGGCCGCCATTGCGCGTGCGACTTCGCTGGCCAGTTCCGCGATGCGCGCGGCTACCGGCAGGCCCTGGCTGCGATACGTCGCGACGAGCGGCAGCGCGGGGAATTCGGGGGCGACGTCGAGCAGTTCGAGCGCGCCTTCGTGCAACTCGCGCCCGATGATCGCGGGCGGCAATGCGGCCACGCCGAAGCCGTCGGCAACGAGGCGGATCATCGCGGCGACCGACGTGATGCAGTTGATGCTGGCAGGCCGCTCGACGGCGGCGAACAACCGCTCGATCGTCGCGTGCGGCCCCGAGTGGCGGGAGAAGCTGATGATCGGGAATTCGGCCAGGCGTGCGACGTCGAGCGCCTGGCCGCCGAGCCCGAGGCGCGGGCTGGCCGCCCAGCGCACCGGGAATTCGCACAGCGGCAGGTTCGTGAAATCGGGGCCCGGCACCGGGTCGGTCTGCAGGATCAGGTCGACGCCGTCGGTGCTGAGCAGGCGGATCAGGTGCAGCGTCGTGTCGCTCGTGATCTCGACGTCGAGGCGCGGATAGCGCTCGCGCAGTTGCGCCATCAGCGCGGGGAACCAGCTGTGCACGATCGATTCGATCACGCCGATCCGGATCAGGCCCGCGTCGCTCGCCGCATCGATGTCGCGCCGCATTTCGCCGTCGAGCCGCACGATTCGCTCCGCGTACGCGAGCATCCGGCGCCCGGCGGGCGTGAGCGTGGCCGAGCGCGTGTTGCGATCGAACAGGCGCACGTCGAACGCTTCCTCGAGCGACGCGATGCGGCTCGACACGGCAGCTTGCGTCGTGTGCAGTTTTTCGGCCGTGAGCCGGAAGTTTTCCAGCTTCGCGAGCCAGACGAAGGTTTCAAGAAACCGGATGTTCATCGAAGTCCGAACAGTAAGGCTGTGCCGGGAGGGGCGGCGGGATCGGTCGATGGTAGCGGATTTTCGGAGGCAGGAAACGAGCGGATGCCGCGATGCGCGTGCGGTGGCCGGTGCGGGGGCGGGTGGTAAAGGGCAGGAGGACGTGCACGAAACGCCGCCTGCGATGTGTGCGTCACGCGGGCGGCGTGCCCGCACGCATCAAAGCTTGTCGAGCGCGAGCGTCGGCACGTCGACGACCATCGCGCCGCCGTCCGCGACGAGCGTCGCGCCGGTCACGAACGATGCGTCCGGCGATGCGAGGAACGCGCAGACGGCCGCGATCTCGTCCGGGTCGGCCGCGCGCCGCAGCGGCACGTCGGCGCTGACGCGCGCATACGCGCCGTCGAGCGTGTCGCCGTGCGCCGACATCAGCGGTTCCATTTCCGCATCGGCCATCGGCGTGCGGACCCAGCCGGGGCACACCGCATTCGCCCGCACGCCGTGTGGCCCGTAGTCGCGCGCGAGCGACCGCGCGAGCCCGAG
>NZ_JAAGPO010000312.1:0-7830 GCF_017104825.1 Burkholderia sp. Ac-20345
TTTTTGTTCGGCTGCGGCCGCATCACAGTATTGAACCGATAGCTCACACCTTTTCCCTACCCGGCGCCATGCCGATCTCCCCGCCGGCGACGCGTGACGCGGCGCGCCGCGGCGGCCGCCATTCCCGTTCCTTTCCGGAGAACGCTTCATGTCGAACATCGTCATCGTCTATCACAGCGGCTACGGTCACACGCAGAAACTGGCCGAGGCCGTGCACGCGGGCGCGCAGGATGCCGGCGCGACCGTGCGCCTGCTCCCCGTCGGCGACGTCGACGACGCGGGCTGGGCCGCGCTCGACGCGGCGGACGCGATCGTCTTCGGCGCGCCGACCTACATGGGCGGCCCGTCGGCGCAGTTCAAGCAGTTTGCCGATGCGACGTCGAAAGCGTGGTTCACGCAGAAATGGAAGGACAAGATCGCCGCGGGTTTCACGAACTCCGCGACGATGAACGGCGACAAGTTCTCGACGATTCAATATTTCGTCACGCTGTCGATGCAGCATGGGATGGTGTGGGTCGGCACGAGCCTGATGCCGGCCAACTCGAAGGCGGCCACGCGCAACGACATCAACTACCTGGGCGGCTCGACGGGCCTGCTCGCGCAGTCGCCGGCGGATTCGACGCCCGACGAAGGCCCGCTGCCGGGCGACCTCGAGACCGGCAAGGCATTCGGCCGGCGCGTGGCCGAAGCGACCGCCCGCTGGGTCGCCGGCCGCGGCTGAGCATGCCCCGGCGCGCACACCTGCGGGCGTCAAAGGGACACAAGACGGCTCGCCGGCCGTCTTTTTTTCGCCCCGCGCGGTGCAGGCCCGCCGGATGACGTCTTAAAATGGTGGGTTCAGGGCGCGGGCCCCCGTTTCATTCAGTGAGAGCGAAATGAGCACCAAAGTTTTTGTCGACGGCCAGGAAGGTACGACCGGCCTCAAGATCTTCGAATACCTGTCGGCACGCAGCGACATCGAGATCCTGCGCATCGATGAAGCGAAGCGCAAGGACGTCGAAGAGCGCCGCCGCCTGATCAACGCGTCGGACGTCACGTTCCTGTGCCTGCCGGACGTTGCATCGCGCGAATCGGCGTCGCTGGTCGAGAATCCGAACACGACGCTGATCGACGCAAGCACCGCGTTCCGCACCAGCGCCGACTGGGCATACGGCCTGCCGGAACTGACCCGCGCGCAGCGCGAGAAGATTCGCACGTCGAAGCGCATCGCCGTGCCGGGCTGCCACGCATCGGCGTTCGTGCTCGCGATGCGTCCGCTCGTCGATGCGGGCATCGTCGTACCGACGTTCGCCGCACACAGCTACTCGATCACCGGCTACAGCGGCGGCGGCAAGTCGATGATCGCCGACTACGAAAACGCGGTGCCGGGCGGCAAGCTCGCAAGCCCGCGCCCGTACGCGCTCGGCCTCACGCACAAGCACCTGCCGGAAATGGCCGCGCACACGGGCCTCGCGAACCCGCCGATCTTCACGCCGATCGTCGGTCCGTTCCTGAAGGGCCTCGCAGTGACGACCTACTTCACGCCCGAGCAGCTCGCGAAGCGCACGACGCCGCAGGACGTGCAGCGCGTGTTCGCCGAGTACTACGCGGACGAAGCATTCGTGCGCGTCGCGCCGTTCGATGCGGACGCGAACCTCGACGGCGGCTTCTTCGACGTGCAGGCGAACAACGACACGAACCGGGTCGACCTGTTCGTGTTCGGCAACGAAGAGCGCTTCGTCACGGTCGCGCGCCTCGACAACCTCGGCAAGGGCGCATCGGGCGCCGCGATCCAGTGCATGAACCTGAGCATCGGCGCGGCCGAGGACGCAGGTCTCAAACGCTGATTCAACATCGCATGCAATGCAAAGCCGGCCACTGGCCGGCTTTTTATTTACTCGTATCAGGCAATATATAAAAATTTCGAACCGCGCATTTACAAATATTTACAAGCTTTCAATTGCGCGATTACCAGTGAATTAATCCCACCCCATCTTTATCCAGTCAATCCCGAATAGGGATAAACCGGATACCGCCGCTTTAAACGCTGCCGTTATACGCAGGAAGGCTCTTCCCCGGCCTGCCCGGCGTCGCACATTCCCCACTCCGGCCACTTCCCGCAGCCCGTCGCGCGTTTTAATTCTTACCGAATGCCGTGCCGGACAACGATTAAATACACGGCACCCGTTTCAATCGCCTTTTTTAGACGGGTTCATCAATTGACAGCAAAAATCCAGGCGGCGACATTAGCTCGCACAATTAAACGATTGGAGACAGCGGCATGTCGCACGCCTTATCGAAGGGGGTGGCAACGGCCTTTGCCATTGCCCCTTTCCTGGTTGCATGTGGTGGGGGGGACGGCGGCGCACCCGCGCCGATCAATGCGCCCCAATGTTCCGGATCGAGCTGCGGCACGCAAGGGCCGCCGCCGTCACAGCCCGTCAACGGTTCGCTGTGCCCGGCCAACGCCGACATCGTGAAGAGCACGTACCTCGGCGGCGCCGGTAGCGGCGAGATCGTCAGCGTCAACATCGACGCCGTGGCGATGACCTACACGCTCAAGTGGCTCGAATCGCCGATTCCGCTCGCAACCGGCACGGTCACGCCGAGCCGCGCAGGCACGACGATCACCGGTGCGGTCATGCACCCGCCGACCGGCACGCTGCCGACCGCGGAGCAGACGCGCTGCGCGTTCGTCCTCACGCCGGGCTCGGGCAAGGCGGCGGACGGCTCGACCTATTCGACGGCCGCCGACTTCAACCAGGCGAACCCGCCGATGCTGCTGGTCGGCATGGGTGTCGCGGGCGGCGGCATTCCGGGTGCGACGGTCCAGTACGACGGGCTGACGATCTCGCTCGCCGGCATTCCGCTCTACCAGAACGTCGGCCAGGTGCCGAAGCGCCACTTCGACTTCTATCCGTTCCTCGGCTTCGCGAACACGACGACCGACATCACGAAGCTGCCGGGCACGTACAACGCGCTGATCTACCACCTCGTGCCGTCGGGCAACTACGCGACGAAGGGCACGAACTCGAGCGAGACGTTCGACGGGAACGGCGCGTGCACGTCGACAAGCACGGGCGGCTGCCAGACGACCGGCAACCCGTGGGCCGCGAACACCGCGAACGGCGGCTACTTCGACAGCGCGAAGGCACCGCAGACGCTGCCGCAAACGCAGTTGCCGATCATCGGCGCGACCGGCAAGTCGGCGACCGCGCACATGGTGATCGGCCAGCTCAACGGTGCGACGGTGCCGGTGATCGTGCGGACGGGCAACGTGAACCTCGGCACGGCGCCGCTGCATACCGATGCGCAGGTCGACGACGAATCGGGCATCGCGGTGCTCGGCGCGGCGACGGCGATCACGTCGGGTGCGATCGACGGCGGCTACGCGGGCGCGGACTCGAACTTCAAGTACACGGCTGCGCTGATCCGCGGCAGCAACGCGTCGTTCATCAATCCGAGCACGCAGGCCGAGGAAGACGGCTTCACGCTCGACTACGGCCAGGCGACGCCGGGCCTGCTGAACGCGACGACGGCGCCGCCGAGCGGTGCGAGCTACCCGTCCGCATCGGGCGTGGTGATCGCGACGGGCGGGCTGTACGCGGCGCTGGTCCAGGGCACGGTGAACGGCGGCGTCACGTCGACGTCGGCGAACGCGAGCACGTCGTCGACACCGTACTTCGGCGTGGGCGCACAGATCAGCAAGTAGAGCGAACGAGGACGCGACGGCGGGCTGGCCGCCGTCGCGTAACGCACGAGCGCGCGCGGCACGGCGCAAGTAGGACGAGCACAACCAACAGAAGCGGCCGACAGGGAGCTGGCCGCCGCACAAGACAAATCTGGAGGAGCAACATGAAGCGCAACCTCATTCTGGCGGCGGCCCTTGCCGCCCCCCTTCTTTCCGCCTGCGGCGGCGGCAGCGACAATCCGCCCCCGCTCGTCGAAGACCGGCTCTGTCCTGCCTCGCTCGACTACACCACCGTGTTTACGGGTGGCGCGGGCAGCGGCGAACTCGCGAAGGTCCAGCTCGACACGACCAAGATGACCTGGCAGGTCACGTACGTCGAATCGGCCGTGCCGCAAACGACCGGCACCGTCGTGCCGACCCGCGCGGGCACCGTCGACAGCGGCACGCTCACGCAGGAAACGCTGCTGCCGACCAACAAGCTGAACCAGTGCGCGTTCCGCCTGAACGGCGCGAGCCTCGACGCGTCGCGGCCGGCACGCATCTTCGTCGGCTTCGGCGTCGCGGGCGGCACGATTCCCGGCAAGGAAATCCAGTTCAACGGCGTGCTCGGCCAGGCCGCGGTGCCCGACACGAAATTCCCGTACTACCCGTTCATCGGCTTCTCGTCGATCGAAACCGACATCACGAAGGTTGCGGGCACATACAGTCACGTGGGCTTCGGTGAAGTGCCGTCGCAGAACTTCGCGCCGGCATCGATCGACGCGAAGGTGACGATCAACGCCGACGGCACCTGGACCAAGTGCGACACGACCGGCCAGTTCGCCGGCGGCGCGTGCACGCAGCGCGGCACGAACTTCGTGCAGTCGGCGGACGGCAGCGGCGCATTCCAGTCGAACAACTACGCGAGCCAGCTGAAACCGACGCTGTCGGCGACGCCGCAGGGCAAGGGCTTCATGATCGTCGGCAAGCTGCGCAACCAGCTCGTGCCGATCCTCGTGCGCACGGGCGTCGCGAACCCGAACCCGACGCCCGACAGCAACGGCGTACCGGGCCTCACCGCCGACGACGAATCGAGCATCTCGATCCTTTCTCCGCAAACGGCGGTCTCGGTCGGTTCGCAGAACGGCGAGTACATCGGCGTCGACAGCGAGTTCAACTACCGGACCACCGCGCTGATCAACAACCAGGCGACGCTGCTCGATCCGTTCCAGCCGTCGCAGGCGTCGCTCACGAGGGTCCTCGACCTCGACTACACGCAGAAGGTGCCGGGCACGGTCACGACGATCCACACGGGTGCCAGCAGCTCGACGCCGACCGGCAAGTTCATCTTCACGGGTGGCGTGTTCGGTTTCCTCGACAACGCCGGATCGACGCCGTATTTCACGATCGGCGCGTTCGTCCAGTAAGCGGAGGGGGAAGCCGTGATGAAGAAAACCCTTCTCTGCGCGGCGGCCGGCGCCGCCGTGCTGGCGCCGCTCGCGGCGCACGCGCAGAGCGCCGGCAGCAACGTCGTCACGCTGGGCTGGTTCCACGTGATGCCGCAGCAGAGCAGCACGCCGATGACGACCAACGTCGCGCCGACGCCGATCAACACGCCGCTGCGGCTGCCGCCGTCGTTCACGTCGCCGGGCACCGGGCTGCGCACGAGCGGCGCCGACACCGTCGGCCTGACGGTCAGCCACTTCCTGACCGACCACATCGCAGTCACGTCGGTGGCCGGCGTGCCGCCGGTGTTCAAGGTGTCGGGCCAGGGCACGATCAGGCCGCCCGGCCCTGCCGGCGCGCTCGGCACGCAGAACATCGGGCTCGCGTCGGTCAACCCGATCGTGAAGAGCGTGCGGCAGTGGAGCCCGGCGATGCTGCTGCAGTACTACTTCGGCGCGGCAACCGCGAAGTTCCGGCCGTTCCTCGGCCTCGGCGTGTCGTACAACTGGTTCAGCGACCTGCAGCTCAACACGAACTTCATCAAGCAGACGCAGGACAACCTCGGCGCGATTCTCGCGGCGGGCGCGGGCAAGCCGGGTACGACATCGGTGGAGGCGAAGGCGTCGTCGTCATGGCAGCCGGTGTTCAACGCGGGCCTGCAGTACAACATGACCGAGCATTTCGGGCTGATCGCGTCGGTGACGTACATCCCGCTGAAGACGACGTCGACGGTGACGATCAAGGCGGCCGACGGCACGGTGCTCTCGGAGTCGAAATCGGACCTGAAGGCCGACCCGATCATCAGCTACGTCGGGATGACGTACAAGTTCTGAGCGCAGCAGCGGACGACGAATGGAAAGCCGCGACAAAATCGCAGGCAAAAAAAAGCCCGCCTAAGAGGCGGGCTGAATCCATATCAGAGGAGACATGGAGGAGACAGGTGCAACTATAGCGAATCGGTTTCCGCATTGCAACATTTCCGTAGAGAAAATAAGGATTTTCCCTCGAATGCTGCCTCTAGACCGCATTCACTGCATCTGACCCCACCCTGTTTACCCGGTCGAGCACTTCGCCCAGCGCATCGCGCAGCAGCGCGACGGGCCGCACCAGGCGGCCCGGCAGCGCGCCGTGCACGATCCACACGTTGATCCGCGTCTCCAGCCCCACCGTTTCCACCACCCTCAGTGCATCGCGATGCGCGCTGCGCGCCAGCGCGTTCGGCGCGGCAATGCCGATGCCCGCGCCGCGCGCGACGAGCGACAGCTGCAGCTCCGAGCCGAACGCCTCGACCGCGACGTCGAACGGCAGCCCGGCCGCGCCGAGCATGCGGCTCAGCGCCGAACGCATCCCGCAGCCGTCCTGGCTCAGCACCCACGGGAAACCCGACAGCGTGTCGATCGACAACGGACCGTCCGGCAGCGGAAAGTCACGCGCGGCGACGAGCACCGTCGGCTGCGTGCCGAGCAGCGTCGATGTGAACGTGTCGGGCAGTGCCGAACTGGCCGGCACCATCACGGTTGCGACGTCGAGCGTGCCGCGCTCGATGCCCTGCACCAGCGCAGGCGACCAGCCGGCCGTCACGCGCAGCGTGAGGCGCGGGAATGCGTCGCGCAGCCGGTCGATCGGCTGCTCGAGCGCCAGCTCGGACAGGAACGGCGGCACGCCGATGCGCAGCTCGCCGGACGGCTCGCTGTCTGGCGCGCCCGCCGCCATCAGCTCGTCGACCGCGCCCAGCACGTTGCGCGCGAGCGCGTAGACGTCGCGCCCGGCGGCGGTCGGCTTCAGCGGCTTGCTTTGCCGTTCGAGCAGCGGCATGCCGAGCAGCGTTTCGAGGTTCTGCACGCGCCGCGTCAGGCCCGGCTGCGTCAGGTGGAGCTTCGCGGCCGCGGCGACCATCGACCCGCTGTCGACCACCGCGACGAACGCCTGGAGATCACGCGTATTCAAAACAAACTCGCATAATCATGTTAGAGATATTTCAATTGTCGCATAAACATCGGGCACCTAGGATGGGGACTCCTTCGACCCACTCGCCAGGCTTCCGATGAACTGCCCCGCCAATCCCTGCCCCGCCGACGTTCGCACGCCCGCCGGCACGCCGCCCGCGCTGAGCGCGGGCATGACGCTGTTCTTCGCCGCGACGGTCGGCGTGATCGTGATGGACCTGTTCGCCGCGCAACCGCTGACGGGCCCGATCAGCGCCGACCTGCACCTGCCGCCCGGCCTGGCCGGCCTCGTCGCGATGCTGCCGCAGCTCGGCTACGCCGCCGGGCTCGTGCTGCTCGTCCCGCTCGTCGACCTGCTCGAGAACCGCCGCCTGATCGTCGCGACGCTGGCCGTGTGTGCGGCCGCGCTCGCGCTGCCGGCGTTCACGCGGTCGGGCACCGTGTTCCTGCTGGCGACGCTCGTGGCCGGCGCCGCGTCGAGCGTGATCCAGATGCTCGTGCCGATGGCCGCGTCGATGGCACCCGAGGCGCAGCGCGGCCGCGCGGTCGGCAACGTGATGAGCGGGCTGATGCTCGGCATCCTGCTGTCGCGGCCGCTCGCGAGCCTGATCGCGGGCTCGGCCGGCTGGCGCGGGTTCTACGTGCTGGCCGCGCTCGCGAACGCCGCGATCGCCGTCGTGCTCGCGCTGCGCCTGCCGTCGCGCACGCCGTCGATCACGGCCGGCTACCGCGCGCTGCTCGCGTCGATGGGGCGCCTGCTCGCCGACGAGCCGGTGCTGCGCCGGCATG
>NZ_JAAGPO010000313.1:0-7786 GCF_017104825.1 Burkholderia sp. Ac-20345
TACCGGCACCGGCCACGCCGCCGGCCGGCATCGATGCACAAAAGCTGCAGACCGCGCTCGACCGCGCGTTCGACGAGCCCGATCCGGCACGGCCGCGGCGCACGCGCGCGGTCGTCGTGATGTGGCGCGGCCAGGTGATCGCCGAACGCTATGCGCCCGGCTTCACGGCCGACACGCCGCTGCCCGGCTGGTCGATGACGAAGACCGTGACGGCCGCGCTGGTCGGCAGGCTCGTCGCTCAGCGCAAGCTGTCGCCCGATGCGTCGGCGCTGCTGCCCGAATGGCGAGACAGCGGCGATCCGCGCGCGGCCATCACGCTCGACGAGCTGCTGCGGATGACGAGCGGCCTGCAATTCAACGAGGACTACGACGACCCGCTGTCCGACGTCGCGTTGATGCTGTACGCGCAGCCCGATACCGCGCGGTTTGCGTCGGCAAAGCCGCTCGCCGCGACACCCGGCACGCGGTGGTCCTACTCGAGCGGCACGAGCGCGATCGTCGCGCGCGTGATGCGCGAAGCGCTGGGCGGCAGCGACGGCGACTACCTCGCGCTTCCGCGCCGTGCGCTGTTCGCGCCGCTCGGGATGCGCAGCGCGGTGTTCGAGCCCGATGCGGCCGGCACGCTCGTCAGCGCGTCGTACATGTATGCGAGCGCGCGCGACTGGGCGCGCTTCGGGCAGCTGCTGCTGCAGGACGGCGTGTGGGACGGGCAGCGGCTGCTGCCGGAAGGCTGGGTGCGCTACCTGACGCGCGCGACGCCGCAGTCGGAGCGGCAGGAGTACGGCGCGCAGCTGTGGGTCAAGGTGCCGGAGCCGTTCAACGATCGCGATCCGCATGCGGCCGCGATGCCGGCTGACGCGTTTCATGCGGTTGGCCATGAAGGCCAGTTCGTGAGCGTGGTGCCGAGCCGTCAACTGGTGGTCGTGCGGCTCGGGCTGTCGCGGCCGGAATCCGCGTGGAACCACGAGGCGTTTCTCGCGCGCGTGCTCGACGCGGTGCCGGCGCCCGGCGCGTGACAACAGGCCCGCGGGCCCGTGCATACCGGTCATGACGCGAGCGCGGCGGCGCTTGCCACACCGCCTCGCCGCGTACTACCTGCAACACATCACGGGTTCGCGCTGCCCGCGTACTTCTGGAAGCCTTCGCGCGTCGCGAGACGTTCGATATAGCGCGACACCGCCGGGAAATCCGGATGCTCGAACGGCGTGCCGAACCAGCGGTTCACCGACAGGCCGATCGGAATGTCCGCGAGCGTGAAGCCGTTGCCGGCCACGTACGCGCCGGTCGCTTCGAGCCGCGCGTTCAGCACCTGCATGTGCTTCGTCCAGCCCGCGATCGACTGCGCAATGCCGGCTGGATCCTGGTGATCGGGCGATTTCCGCACGAGGCCGAGGAACGCGCCGACCCACGAGCGGTTCAGGTCCGCGCCCTGCCAGTCGATCCATTGATCGACCCGCGCGCGCGCCTGCGGCTCGGCCGGATACAGCGCGTCGCCGCCATAGCGGTTCGCGAGGTAGCGGATGATCGTGTTCGATTCCCAGAGTACGAAATCGTCGTCCTTGATGACGGGCACGAGACCGTTCGGATTCAGCGCGAGATAGCCCGGATCGTTGGTCGTGCGGAAGCCCGCGCCCCAGTCTTCCTGTTCGAACGGCAGGTTCAGCTCGGTGCACAGCCACAGCACCTTGCGAACGTTGATGGACGGGATCTTGCCGAGGATGTGCAGCATGCAGTCTCCTTGTGAGGTCGGATGCGGAGCGCCCGGGACGCACGACACGTCCCGAACGCGGTCACGTCGAATTTATCAGGTTTGCTCCGAGAACCCTCGTCCTTTCCCCAAGGGGACTTCCTTCAGGGCGCGGTGCGGGGAATGAAAGGAGCGCGGCCGAACTGCCGCTTCTCCCAACGCTTGAGGCAAACGCAAACCTATGACATGTTCAAGGCATGGACATCAAGCGCGCCTACCGATTCCGGTTCTACCCGACACCCGAGCAAAAAGCGATTCTTGCCCGGACATTTGGGTGCGCGCGTTTTATGTATAACCACATGCTGAGCATGCGCACCGATGCATGGCAGCAGCGTCAGGTGCGTGTCGGGTATCACGAGACTTCCGCCGCGCTCACCGCGCTGAAGAAAACCCCTGAGCATTCGTGGCTGAACGAAGTGAGTTCGGTTCCGCTCCAGCAGGCGCTGCGCCATTTGCAGACAGCATTCGCGAACTTCTTCGCCAAGCGGGCGAAGTATCCTAGCTTCCGACGCAAGGACGGCGCGCAGTCGGCCACGTACACGGCAAGCGCCTTCAGGTGGGACGGCACTTCGCTGAAGCTGGCGAAGATGGATACGCCGCTCGCGATCCGCTGGTCGCGTACGATTCCCAAAGGCACGACAGTGACGACCGTCACAGTGTCGAAGGACGCTGTCGGCCGATACCACGTTTCAATGCTTTGCAACGACGTGGTTTCCGCAAAATCGGAATCGACAAACAAGGTCGGCATCGACTTCGGGTTGACAGATTTTGTCGTTCTTTCGACTGGCGAGAAGATCGTTGCACCGAACGAGTTTCGCAAGACCGAAGCAAAGCTCGCCAAGTTGCAACGGAGGTTGGCGAAGAAACAAATAGGTTCCGCCAATCGCAGGAAGGCCAGGCTCAAAGTCGCTCGCATGCATGCTCGGATAGCGGACCGCCGCAGGGATTTCCTGCACAAGCTTTCGACCCGGCTGATCAACGAAAACCAAGTGATCGCCATCGAAAGCCTTTCCGTCAGCCACATGCTGAAGAATCGAAGACTCGCGAAATCGATCAGCGATGCAGGCTGGTCGGAATTCGTGCGGCAACTGACGTACAAAGCCAAATGGTACGGCCGCACACTGATCGGCATCGATCGCTGGCATCCGTCCAGCAAGCGATGTTCCGGCTGCGGGCATATCGTAGCCAAGCTGCCGTTGAAAATGCGCGCGTGGGTTTGTCCAGAATGCGGGACGCCCCACAACCGCGACATCAACGCAGCGCGTAACGTTTTGGCCGCCGGACTGGCGGCGTCAGCCCATGGAGAAAGCGTAAGTCCCATGTCTCTTTGAGGCGATGTCGGGTTGCATTCAGTGAAGTGGGAATCTCCTTCTCTCAGGGAGGAGAGCAGTCAAACACGACCACGTGGCAAACGACAGGCCGTACGCGGAAAATCCGCGTGCGGCCGATTCGTCAGGTCACGCAGCGCATGCTCGGCCGTCGGAAACCGGAACATGAATCCGTCCTGATGCAGCCGCGCCGGCATCACCCGCTGGCCGTCCAGCAGCAGCTCGGCCATCTCGCCCATCGCGATGCGCAGCGGCGCGGCGGGCACGTGCAGCCAGGCCGGACGATGCAGCACCTTCGACACGACCTGCACGAACTCGCGCTGGGTCAGCGGCGCGGGCGCGACCGCGTTGTAGACGCCGTGCATGCCCGGGTTCGCCATCGCACGCGCGATGATCCGCAGCACGTCGTCCCGGTGGATCCAGCTCATCACCTGCGTGCCGTCGCCGAAGCGCCCGCCCATCCCGAAGTAATGCGGCAGCAGCATCGGGCGCAGCGCGCCGCCGGGGCCGAACACGACGCCCAGCCGCAGCACGACCGAGCGCACGCCGTGGCGCTGCGCCTGCGCGGACTGCTCCCACTGCCGGCACAGCTCGGACATGAAGCCGGTGCCGGCGCTGCTGCCCTCGTCGAGCCGCTCGTCGGCAGGGCGCACGCCGTAGTAACCGATCGCCGATGCCTGGATCCACGTGCGCGGCTTGACCTCGGCAGTCTCGACCCAGCGCATCAGCGATTCCGTGACGCCGACGCGGCTCGCGAGCAGCACCGCCTGCCGGCGCTTGCTCCAGCGTGCGCCCAGCACCGGCGCCCCCGCGAGATTGATGACCGTGTCGAAACGTTCGTGCGGCTGCAACTGTTCGACGGCCGTCACGCTACGCACGCGGCCATGAAACTGATACGCCGCGCGCAGCGGATCGCGCGCCAGCAACGTGACCGCATGCCCCGCTTCGAGCAGCTGGTTCACGAGGGTTTCGCCGATGAAGCCGGTCCCGCCGGTCACGAGCACGTTCCCCGGCGGCTGCCCCGCGAACGGATTGGCGACCGGCGCGCGGTGCGCGATCCGGCAGGCCGCGATCCCGTCGCGGATTCCCGATACCGTCACGCCGACGGCAAAGAGGCTCAGCAACCAGCCGCGCCAGCCGAGATCGAGCGCCTGCAGCGCGGTCGGCTCGTGTGCCCACGCGGCCAGCTGCATCGCGATCATCCCGAACAGCGCGCCGCCGTTGACGGCCAGCAGCGTGTGCAGCACACGCTCGGTCGCCGGCAATTTGCGGCTCTGGTCCTCGACGACGAAATCCCACAGCGTCAGCACCACCTCGACGACCACCACCGCCGCGAGGGCCGCGACCCACGCGCCATGAAACGCGACGTTCGCGATCGACGCGAACACGAGGCCGTAGAGCACGGAACGCACCGCGTGAATCGCCAGCTCGAGCCGCGCCCCCGGGCTGTGCGGCAGATCCTGCGTGAGTTCATGGTGATAGAGCGTATCGAATGCGCCCATCGCGCCCTGCACGATCAGCAGGTTGAGCGCCCAGTTGTACGCAGGCAAGGTGTTCATACGGTATCTCTCCTCCACAGCCAGACGAGCGGCGGCACCATCGCGACGAGTGCCGCCGCGTCGATCGCCACGTGGCCCGATACATGGGCCTGCAATGAAAACAGCATGTCCTGCGGCGCCCAGATCAACAGGCCGGCCAGCAGCCAGCCCCACACTTCGCGCCGGCGCAGCCGGTTGCCGAGGTGGACGAGCGCCAGCATCCAGACCGATGCGCATTGCACCGTCGCGCCGATCAGCGACATCCACCAGATCTGCTGCGCACGCGCCGGATCGGGCGCCGCTCCCGCCCAGAAATGCAGCTCGATGACGCGGTGATACGTGTCGAGCCATCGCGTGCCGGCTACCCACGGAACGGCCATGCCGACGAGCAGGTGTGCGATCGCCGCGCCGTACATCCAGGTCACCACGATGCTGCGTGCAGCGTCACCCGCCGGACGATCCGCCTTGGGTTCGGCGGCTCGGCCGCGACCGCTACTGCACGCCGCTCCGTCGCACTGCGCGTCGGCGCCGTAGCCGAGCCAGCGCGATACCGCATGCCGGTTGCGCGCGAAGCCGCGATACAGCGGCGCCAACGCACCGCGCACGACCGGCACGCGAAGCAGCCGGACGAGCCAGCGGTGCCCGGTCAGCGCATGGGCGGCCAGGAGGCTGTCCACGCCGGTCAGCATGCGTCCGTCGGGCAGGCGCGCATGCAGCTCGCGATTCAGCGCGGGCAGGCCGACGCCCAGCGGCGCGGGATCGAAACCCGGCGCGGCGATATCGACGAAAGCCAGCCGCCGTCGCGCATCGCGGGCCCCGAGACGCTTGATCTCCGCCACGCATAACGGACATCGTCCGTCGAAGTACAGCACCAGTTCACTTGAGTCCATGATTCGCATTCCTTCTTTTTGTCTGTCGCATGCCTCATGAATCGATCGACTGCTTTCCGCCATGCCGCACCGCCGCTCCTGTGCGGCGGACGACGCGCTTACATCGGCTTGAGCACCATCAGGAAGTAGACGGTCAGCATCGCGAAGAACGCCGGATAGCCAAGCAGCTCCCAGCGCTTCGCATAGCGCCAGTACCGTTCCGGCAGCCCGGCAGCGCCGTTCGCGTGTGCGAGCTTCGCCATCGATGCGAGCTCGATCTGCAGCCACACGACCGGCAGCCAGCACGCGCCGGCGATCGCATACAGCACGATCGACGCAATGAGCCACGGCGTATGCCACGGCCAGCCGGCCGTGTGCGCGAGCCAGAGCCCCGATGCCGGCTGGAAGATCACGGCCGGCGTCGTGAACCACCAGTCCGCGCGCACCACGAGGCGCGACACGGCCGCGATCGCGGGCACCGAGCGCGTGCGGTTCGCGAAGAACAGGTAGAACGCAGTGCCGAACCCCGTGCCGACCATCAGCACCGACGACAGGATGTGAAGCGCCTTGATGACGAGATAGGTATTCATCCGTTTTTGCTCGGAGAAACCACGCCATTTCCCGCGAGGGGACTTCCTTCGGGGCGCATGGCGGGGAGGAAGGGAGTGCCGTTGACAGGCAGCTTCTTCCGCAGGTTAGGATGACCGGCATGATTCGTGTCTACCGCTACCGGGTGAAGTCGCTCAACGGACTGCTTAACAAACAAAGCCGTGCGGTGAACTTCGTCTGGAACTTTTGCAACGACACGCAAAAGCACGCGCTCAAGTGGCACAAGAGGTGGCCGACGGGTTTTGATCTGAACGTGCTGACCACCGGCAGCAGCAAGGAACTCGGCATCCACTCGGGCACGATCAACGCAACGTGCGAGCAGTACGCGACGTCGCGTAGTCAGCATCGTCGGCGTTACTTGCGCTATCGCGGCAGGAAATCGCTTGGTTGGGTGCCGCTGAAGGGCCGCGACCTGAAGCGCGAAGGCGAAGCGTTCCGCTTTGCCGGCAACACCTTCCGTGTGTTCAACAGTCGACCGCTTCCCGAAGGCAAGATCAAGGACGGCACCAACTTTGCGCAGGATGCGCGTGGCAACTGGTTTCTCAACATCGTGATCGAGATGCCCGATGTTCAGGCGCGCCCGATCCGTTCTGGTGTCGGCATCGATCTTGGCCTGAAAGACTTCGCCACACTTTCGACTGGCGAGAAGCTGCCTAACGATCAGTTCGGCCGACGCACGGCCGAGAAGCTCGCGAAAGCGCAACGGGCGCGAAAGCACAAACGGCATATCGCGAAGCTGCACGCCAAGGTGGCCAATGCCCGTGCCGATTTCCAGCACAAGGTCGCGCTCGATCTGGTGCGGCGCTTCGATTACATCGCGGTCGGCAACGTGTCGGCCGCGAAACTCGGCAGAACCAGGATGGCGAAGAGCGTCTACGATGCAGCCTGGTCGTCCTTCCGGGACAAACTCCGTTACAAGGCGATCGCGCACGGAGTCACGTTCGAGGAAGTCGACGAAAGCGGTTCTACCCAGTCCTGTTCGTCGTGCGGTTCGAGAGACAGCACGACGCGGCCGAAAGGTATCGCGGGGCTGCGAATAAGGGAGTGGACCTGCAGTGAGTGCGGTGTCTTGCATGATCGAGATACCAACGCTGCGTTGAACATTCTCCGATGCGGACGTGCATCGCCAGGTGTGGGAATCCCAGGCCTTTAGGCATGGGAGGACGTCAAGCTTGTTCTTCTGAAAAAAGGATCAACAGGATCGCGAGAATCGGCACGTTCTTGAGCACCGGGCCGAACGGTTCAGCGAGCAGGCCCGGCATCGTGACCGCGATGACGGCCGAATACGCGACGATCAATGCGGCTTGAGCGACCCACAGGCGGCGTGACGGCGCGGCGACGGTCGCGATGCCGAACGCGAAGTCCAGCGCGCTGGCCGCATAGAGCGCGATCAGCGCAGGCAGCCCCGTCAGGTGCGCAGGCGCGAGCAGTGCAAGGCTCGCGTGCAGCGGATGAACGAACGCGCTGACGATCGCCGTCCAGATCCACACGATCGCAAGCGCGCCGCGCAGCAGCGGACGACGCCACATCGCGAGCGCATCGCGACGCAGCGCGGCGGCCTCCGCGCCGATGAAGCGGTCGATCCCGCGCGGCGGGCGGCCGAGCATCGCCGTGACGGCGGCCGGATCGCCGGTGTTCCCGCCGCGCAGCATCGTCCACGTGTCGCGCGTGAAGATCGCGCCCGGCAGGATCGGA
>NZ_JAAGPO010000314.1:0-7644 GCF_017104825.1 Burkholderia sp. Ac-20345
TGGCGAGCGCACACGGGTCGCGGCCGGCTTCGGCCTGTGCGCCGCCGCGCGGCTCGCGCGCACCGGCTACACCGACGCGCAACTGAGCGATTTCATCGACGGCCCCGCCGACATCGTCCTCGTCGACGCGCAGCTCGGCGCCGACGGTTCGTTCTCGGCGCTCGCACGCGAAGCGCACGACGTGCTGATCGTCACGCGGGTTGCCGCGCAGGCGATCACCGAGGCGTACGCGTGCATGAAGCGGCTGCATTTCGCGCATGCGTTCGCGCAGTTCCGCGTGCTGACCAATCACGTCGGCAGCCACGCGGACGCGAAGGTCGCGTTCGACAACCTCGCGGGCGTCGCGAGCCGCTACCTGACGGTGTCGATCGCCGATGCCGGCTGCGTGAGCGCCGATCCGCTCGTCGAGCATGCGCGCGAGCTGATGCGTGCCGTGGTCGACGCGTTCCCGTCGTCGGCCGCCGCGCGCGACTGCCGGCAGATTGCCGCGGACCTGCTGTACTGGCCGATGCGTCCGCGTTCGGGTGCTGGCCGCGCCGTGCACGCGGGCAGCAAGCCGTCGTATGAGGCGGGCGCGGCACACGCCGCGTGAGCGCTACCGGAAGGAGAGAGCCATGATGTACAACGCTCAAGGAAAGATGTCCCAGGCCGACGTGCTCGCGCAATATGCGCCGCTCGTGCGACGCCTCGGGCTGCAGCTCGTCGCGAAGATGCCGGCGAGCGTCGATCTCGACGACCTGATCCAGGCCGGCATGATCGGCCTGATGGACGCGGCCGGGCGCTACAAGGAAGACCAGGGCGCGCAGTTCGAGACCTACGCGACGCAGCGTATCCGCGGCGCGATGCTCGACGAGCTGCGCAGCAACGACTGGCTGCCGCGCAGCCTGCGCAAGACATCGCGCGAGGTCGAGCACGCGGTGCACCAGGTCGAGCAGAATCTCGGCCGCTCGGCGAGCGAGACCGAGATCGCGCTGCACCTGAACATGCCGCTCGACGAATACCAGGGGATGCTGCAGGACCTGCACGGCAGCCAGCTGATCTATTACGAGGATTTCGACCGCGCGGCCGACGACGAGCCGTTCCTCGACCGCTACCGCGTCGATCACGCCGATCCGCTGTCGGCGCTGCTCGACGAGCACCTGCGCGAAGCGCTCGTCGAGGCGATCGAGCGGCTGCCGGAGCGCGAGAAGCTGCTGATGTCGCTGTACTACGAACGGGGTCTGAATCTGCGCGAGATCGGCGCGGTGCTCGAAGTGAGCGAATCGCGCGTGTGCCAGCTGCACAGCCAGGCCGTCGCGCGCCTGCGCGCGCGGCTGCGCGAACAGGCGTGGGTCGGCGCGGAGTCCTGACCCTTTCTTGACGGCCGCGCGCGTCGACGCCGCGCGCTGGTGCCGTGCGTGCGCCGTATGTGCGCCGTGCCTGCGCATTCTGCGCGCCGATTTGCTACAATCCTCTCCGCTTTCCGAGGAGCGTTGCGACGGACCACCCTGCGTCCGCCAGGCTCGGAAGGCTTCACCAAGCAGCCGTGCGGCAAAACCGCGTCGGCCCCGCTTCCTGAACGGCGCTCACGTCACCAATCTAGAAACTTTTTAGAAAGGAGGGCGTGATGAACGCCATTATCGATTCCAAAGCTTCCAACGATTACGTCGTCGCCGACATGGCGCTGGCCGGCTGGGGCCGCAAGGAACTGAACATCGCCGAGACCGAAATGCCGGGCCTCGTGCAGATCCGCGACGAATACAAGGCGCAGCAGCCGCTGAAGGGCGCGCGCATTGCCGGTTCGCTGCACATGACGATCCAGACGGGCGTGCTGATCGAGACGCTGAAGGCGCTCGGCGCGGACGTCCGCTGGGCCTCGTGCAACATCTTCTCGACGCAGGACCACGCGGCTGCCGCGATCGTCGAAGCCGGCACGCCGGTGTTCGCGTTCAAGGGCGAATCGCTCGACGAATACTGGGAATTCTCGCACCGCATCTTCGAATGGCCGAACGGCGAATTCGCGAACATGATCCTGGACGACGGCGGCGACGCAACGCTGCTGCTGATCCTCGGCTCGAAGGCCGAGAAGGACCGTTCGGTGATCGCGAAGCCGACCAACGAAGAAGAAGTCGCGCTGTACAAGTCGATCGCGCAGCACCTCGACGCGGACCCGACCTGGTACTCGACGCGCCTCGCGCACATCAAGGGCGTGACCGAAGAAACCACGACCGGCGTGCACCGCCTGTACCAGATGGAAAAGGACGGCCGCCTGCCGTTCCCGGCGTTCAACGTGAACGATTCGGTCACGAAGTCGAAGTTCGACAACCTGTACGGCTGCCGTGAATCGCTGGTCGACGGTATCAAGCGTGCGACCGACGTGATGATCGCGGGCAAGGTCGCGGTCGTCGCGGGCTACGGCGACGTGGGCAAGGGCTGCGCGCAATCGCTGCGCGGCCTCGGCGCGACCGTGTGGGTCACCGAAATCGATCCGATCTGCGCGCTGCAGGCGGCGATGGAAGGCTACCGCGTCGTGACGATGGAATACGCGGCCGACAAGGCCGACATCTTCGTGACGGCCACCGGCAACTTCCACGTGATCGGCCACGATCACATGAAGGCGATGCGCCACAACGCGATCGTCTGCAACATCGGTCACTTCGACTCGGAAATCGACGTCGCGTCGACCCGTCAGTACCAGTGGGAAAACATCAAGCCGCAGGTCGACCACATCATCTTCCCGGACGGCAAGCGCGTGATCCTGCTGGCGGAAGGCCGCCTCGTGAACCTCGGCTGCGCGACCGGCCACCCGTCGTTCGTGATGTCGAACTCGTTCGCGAACCAGACGCTCGCGCAAATCGAGCTGTTCGTGCGCGGCGCCGAGTACGAGAACAAGGTGTACGTGCTGCCGAAGCACCTCGATGAAAAGGTCGCGCGCCTGCACCTCGCGCGCATCGGCGCGAACCTGTCCGTGCTGTCGGACGAGCAGGCTTCGTACATCGGCGTGCAGAAGGACGGCCCGTTCAAGCCGAACCACTACCGCTACTGATCCGATGCGCCGCCGCCGCGGTGCCGTGCGCGCGTCGCCGACGCGCCCGCGGGACGGCGGCACGGCGCGGGATCGCCGGCTGCCGCGGTGCGCCTTCGGGCACTCGCGGCGGCCGGCGGCGGCCACTGATCGTACCGATCGACAACCGAACCGGAGCACTCCATGAGCGTCATCCTCACCTGGGTCATCAACGCGCTCGCGCTGCTGATCATCACGTACCTCGTGCCGTCGATCCACATCAAGAGCTTCGGCACGGCGCTGATCATCGCGGTCGTGCTCGGCCTGATCAACACGGTGATCCGCCCGGTGCTGATCCTGCTGACGCTGCCCGTCACGATCGTCACGCTCGGGGTGTTCATCCTCGTCGTGAACGCGTTGTGCTTCTGGTTCGCGTCGTCGCTGTTGAAGGGCTTCGAGGTGTCGGGCTTCTGGTCCGCGTTCTTCGGTTCGATCCTGTACAGCATCGTGTCGTGGCTGCTGTCCGCACTGATCTTCGGTCAGCGCGACATCGGCTGACCTCTTCGAATCATGAAACCGATCGAACTCTCGTTTGAATTCTTCCCGCCGAAAACGGCGGAAGGCGTCGAGAAGCTGCGCGCCACGCGTGCGCAACTGCTGCCGCTGAAGCCGAAATTCGTTTCCTGCACGTTCGGCGCCGGCGGTTCGACGCAGCAGGGCACGCTCGATACGGTGCTCGACATGCAGAAGGACGGCCTCGAGGCCGCACCGCACCTGTCGTGCATCGGTTCGTCGCGCGACAGCCTGCGCGCGATCCTCGACCAGTACCGCTCGTACGGCATCCGCCACATCGTCGCGCTGCGTGGCGACCTGCCGTCGGGGATGGGCGAAGTCGGCGAACTGCGCTATGCGTCGGAGCTCGTCAGCTTCATCCGTGCCGAGCACGGCGACTGGTTCCACATCGAGGTTGCGGGCTATCCGGAGTACCACCCGCAAGCGCGCTCGCCGAAGGCCGATCTCGAGAACTTCGCGCGCAAGGTGAAAGCCGGCGCGAATTCCGCGATCACGCAGTACTTCTTCAACGCCGACGCGTATTTCCGCTTCGTCGACGATGCGCGCAAGCTCGGCGTGGACGTGCCGATCGTGCCGGGCATCATGCCGATCACGAACTTCTCGCAGCTGATGCGCTTCTCCGAGATGTGCGGCGCCGAAGTGCCGCGCTGGGTGGCGCGCCGGCTCGAGAGCTTCGGCGACGATCGCGAGTCGATCCGCGCGTTCGGCGCGGACGTCGTCACGGGCCTGTGCCAGCGTCTGATCGACGCGGGCGTGCCGGGTCTGCACTTCTATACGCTGAACACGGCGGCCGCGACGCGGACGATCTGCGAACGGCTCGTCATGTAAGCGCACTCACGCGATTGCATGCGTCAAAGCCCCGTCGGCAAAACCGGCGGGGCTTTTTTTTCGATGAACTGCGGAGCGGGGGCGTGAGCGTCAGCGCTGCGCGTGCATCAGCGGCGGGCGGCGGTCGAACCACGGTCGCGCCTGCTCGAGCTGCCGCGCGAGCCTGAGCAGCAGCCCGTCGTCGGTGTGGCGCGCGACGAACTGCACGCCGATCGGCAGCCCGCGCGCGTTCCAGTAAAGCGGCACCGACATCGCCGGCTGGCCGGTCAGGTTGAACAGCTCGGTGCAGCCGGCCCACGTGAACGCCTTTTCCGACGATCTCGCGAGCATTTCCTTCAGCAGCGGCTTCACCGGCAGCGCGGCGAGCACCTTCATCTGCGTCGCTTCGAACGGCGTCGGCTGCAATTCGCCGATCTTCACCGGCGGGCCCGCGAGCGACGCGCACAGGATCGCGTCGTAGCGCGACACGAGGCCGGCCACCTGCACGGTGAGCTGGCGCTGCCATTCGAGCACGTCCGGCAGGCGCGTGCGCGCGAGGCGCCGGCCGACCACGGCCATCGCCCACGTCGCGGCTTCGAATTCGCCGCGCTTCGGCGTGCGGCCGGTCAGCGCGCGCGCACCGAGCACCATCTCCTCTGCGATCGTCGCCCATAGCGTGAGAAAGGTTTCGGCCGCGCGCGCGTAGTTGACGTGCAGCGTCGCCGGCTCGACATGGTGGCCGAGCGATTCGAGCAGCGCGGCCGCATCGTCGAGCGCCGCGCGCGTGTCGTCGGCGAGTGCCGGCGCGAGCATCGGGTCGAGCACGAGGCCGATCCGCAGCGGGCCGGGCGGCGTGTCGAGCTCGCCGAGGAACGTGCCGGGCGCGCCGGCCGGCAAGCTCTGGCCGGTCGTCACGTCGAGCAGCAGCGCGCTGTCGCGCACGCTGCGCGTGACCGCATGCTGGACGACCAGCTCGCCGTTCGACGGCAGGTCGACGAGTACCGGGTTGCGGCTCGGCTTCAGGCCGAACAGCCCGCAGCACGACGCCGGAATGCGGATCGAGCCGCCGCCGTCGGACGCATGCGCGATCGGCACGATGCCGGCCGCGACGGCCGCCGCCGCACCGCCGCTCGAACCGCCGGGCGTGTGGTCGAGATTCCACGGGTTGCGGCACGCGCCGAACAGCTCGGGTTCCGTGTACGGCATCTGGCCGATTTCCGACGTGTTGGTCTTGCCGAACACGTTGAGACCGGCCGCGCGGCTTCGCGCGATCACCGGCGAATCGTCGGTGGGCACGAAATAGCGGTAGTGCCGGCTGCCCATCGACAGCGGCAGCCCGGCGACCGCCGCGCCGAGATCCTTCACGAGATAGGGAACGCCGGCGAACGGCGCTTCGGCGCCGCCGTCGGGCGTGGCGGCCGCACGCTGGCGCGCGGCTTCGTAGTCCTGCAGCACGATCGCGTTGATCGCGCTGTTGACCGCTTCGGCCTGGCCGATCGCGGCGTCGAGCAGTTCGCGCGGGCTCGCCTTGCGTTCGCGTACCAGTGCGGCGAGGCCGATCGCGTCGTGCGCGAGATAGTCCGAGTGCATCGCAGTCACCCCCGTTGTGACTCGTGGCGATGACAGCAGCATAACGCGGGCCCGGTGCGCGGGGCCCGCGGCCGGTCGATTTTAGAGGTGCTCGGCGAGGAAGGTCAGCGTGCGGCCGTGCGCGAGCGCCGACGCGCGCTGGTTGTACGACGCGCGGTCCGTGCAGTTGAAGCCGTGCTCGGCGCCCGGATACACGTGGAACGATGCATGGCCGTGGCCGGCGAACGCGGCTTTCACCTCGTCGACGGCCGTGAGCGGGATCCCGTGGTCGTTTTCCGCGTAGTGGAACAGGATCGGCTGCGTGACCTTGTCGGCGAGGTCGAGCGCGTTCTGGATGCCGCCGCCGTAGTAGGCCACTGCCGCGTCGATCTTGCCGGTCGCGGCTGCGCGGTATGCGAGCTGGCCGCCGAAGCAGTAGCCGATCGCGGCGATCTTGCCGGCCACTTCGGGGCGCGCACGCAATGCATCGGCAGCCGCGCCAATGTCCGCCACCGCAAGACCCACGTCGGTCTTTTTCATCAACTCGATGCCCTTGTCGCGATCCGCGCCTTCGTAGGTCAGCTCGACGCGCGGCTGCGTGCGCCAGAACACGTCCGGCGCGAGCGCGACGAAGCCGTCGGACGCGTACTGGTCGGCGACCGCGCGGATGTGCGAGTTCACGCCGAAGATCTCCTGGATGATGATGACGGCAGGGCCTTTGCCGCGCTTGGGCAGCGCGAGATAGCCGCCGAAGCTGTCGTTACCGGTGGGGATGTCGATCCATTGGGCAGTCACGTTCTGAACTCCTGGCGAACGGGGTGCGCGATGCGCGCCCCGGGTTGGAAGAGGGCGGCCTAGTGTGCCACCGATCGTGTGACGGTGCAGGGCACGCGCCCGCTTCTCGCGCAGCGATCGTTTCGATCTCGATTATTCATTTTTCGGCGCTGCGGCGCTTCGATAGAGTCGAAGTGCCCGCCTTTACAAAGCGCTTTCGCGCATCGTCATCGAAGAATTCGCCATGTCCGCCCGTCTGTTTTCCACGCCCTTTTCAGAACGCTTCGGCCTGCGCCTGCCGCTCGTGCAGGCGCCGATGGTCGGCGCGACCACGACCGCGATGGTCGCCGCCGCATCGAATGCCGGCGCGCTCGGCAGTCTCGGCGCCGCCGCGTTCGCGCCCGAGCGCCTCGCGACCGAAGTCGAAGCCATCCGCGCGGCGACCGATCGCCCGTTCGCGATCAACCTGTTCGTGCTGCCGGACGCCGCGCCCGACGCGGCGACTGTCGCCCGCGCGCTGGCCGCGATCGACCCGCTGAATGCGGCGCTCGGTTTGCCGCCGGGCACCGCACCCGCACGCTACGCACCCGACTTCCGCGCACAGCTCGATGCGCTGGTGGCGTTGCGCGTGCCCGTTGCGAGCTTCACGTTCGGCGTGCTCGATGCGGCCGACGTCGCGCGCCTGAAGGCCGCCGGCACCTACGTGATCGGCACGGCGACGCACGTGGTCGAGGGGCTCGCATGGCAGGCGGCGGGTGCCGACGCGCTGTCCGCGCAGGGCGCCGAGGCGGGTGGCCATCGTGGCACGTTCATCGGTTCCGCCGACGATGCACTGATCGGCACGCTCGCGCTCGTGCCGCAGCTGGTCGACGCGACCGGCCTGCCGGTGCTTGCCGCGGGCGGCATCATGGACGGCCGCGGGATCGCGGCCGCGCTTG
>NZ_JAAGPO010000315.1:0-7406 GCF_017104825.1 Burkholderia sp. Ac-20345
TGGCGCCGCCGGCGCGCTGGCCGCGCCGATCGCCGGGCGCCTGGCCGACCGTCACGGCCCCGAGTGGGTCACGCGCATCGGCATCGGCATCGCGACGGTGTCGTTCGCGTCGATGGCCGCCGCGCCGCTGATGTCGCCGCATGCGCAACTCGTGCTGCTCGCGGTCGCGACGATCGGTTTCGATCTCGGCGTGCAGGCTACGCTGATCGCGCACCAGGCGATCGTCTACCGGATCGACCCCGCTTCGCGCAGCCGCCTCAACGCGGTGCTGTTCGTCGGCATGTTCATCGGGATGGCGGCCGGCGCCGCGATCGGCAGTTTGTTGCTCGCGCAACTGGGCTGGAATGCGGTGACTGCACTGGCCGTCGTGACGTCGCTGGCCGCGCTCGCCGTGCGGATCTGGCGCCACTGAAATTCCGCGGCGCACACACAAGGCGGGCAGGCCCACAGGGCTTGCCCGCCTTTTCTTTTATTTTCGATCGGCGCATGCATGATGCTGCGCGGCCTGGCAGATTCGCGCGGGCCTGACGCGACAAGCGCTCATCCGGTGCAAGGTCCGCACCGGCCCGCGCGATTGTCCAGTTCAACCAATTATTTTTCCGGCGGCCGCGCGCATCGATGCGCAAACGTCGGACGATTCGGATGCACCCCGCCACGCGGCGCTCGCCCATCCGGCCCCACCGCACAGCCCCGATTTATCAGGGGATTCCCGGTATTTTTTCGGATTTTCTTCGAAATAACGGGTGACATACTTGCCCCCCGTTGCGCTCCGGTGCGAGCGCGCTTCCAGATCCTGCCGGCCGCACGTCATGCATGCGGTCCGCCGGGGTCGCACGACATGAACAATTTCGACACCACGATCCAGATCTTCCTCACCCACATGACGTTCGGTCCGCTGATGAATCACGCGATCCGCGTGATCGCGGGCCTGTACACGTTCAAGGGCTTCGTGCTCATTCCCGTGCTGTGCTGGCTGTGGTTCCAGCCGGGCCCGAACCGCGAGCGGCAGCGCGAGCTGGTCGTCGCGACGATCGCGAGCGGGCTCATCGCACTCGCGTTCGGCCGGCTGCTCGCACAGGTGCTGCCGTTCCGCGTGCGGCCGATCTACAACCCCGACCTGCACCTGCACTTCCCGTCGGCCGGACTGCGCGCGGCCACGCTGCAGGCATGGAGTTCGTTTCCGAGCGATCACGCGATGCTGTGGATGGCGATCGCCACCGGCATCTTCATCATCGCGCGCCGCGTCGGCGTGTTCGCGCTGCTGTATGCGGTCGTGTTCATCTGCGTGCCGCGCGCGTATCTCGGTTTTCACTACCCGACCGACCTGATCGCGGGCGCCGCGATCGGCATCGCGCTCGCGTGGCTGCTGACGCGCGACACGATCCGCTCGCGCTTCGCGCCGCAGGTGCTGGCGATGATCCGGCGCTTTCCTGCGCCGGCCTATACGCTCGCGTTCCTGCTGTGCTTCGAGCTGATCACGCAGTTCGACGAGTTGCTGACGCTCGCGCAGTCGGCCACCCACACGATGTGACGGGGAGACACTACGATGCTGCCGCTGCTTTCGTTCCGCCGTCGCCCCGGCACGCGCTGCCGGCCATGCGCGGCAACCGCTCGCCGCGCGTCGGCCGCGCCGATCAGTCGCGATCAGGCGCACCCAGCGGAAAGAACGAGCGAAACGGCCGCGCCTCGTCGACCGCGCGCGCGAACGACGGCCGCACCAGCAGACGCTGGCGGTACGCCATCACGTTCGCGAACGACGGATCGATCCGGTGCGTCCAGTCCGCATAGAACAGGAACGGCGCCGCGCCGCAGTCGGCGAGGCTGAAGCGGTCGCCGGCCGCCCATTCGCGATCGGCCATCTTCTTGTCCAGCCACGCATACGACGTGTCGAGCATCGCGCGCGCATCGGCGACACCGCGCGCGTCGCGCTCGGCTTCCGGCCGCAACGCGTCGTACACGACCTTCTGCTGCGGCGTCGACACGTAGTTGTCGAAGAAACGATCCATCGCCCGCACCTCGAGCGCCGCGTGCGGATCGTCGGGCAGCAGCCGCACGGGGCCCGGATGGTTCAGGCCGAGATACTCGATGATGATCGACGCCTCGACCACCGTGCGGCCGGCATCGACGAGCACCGGAAAGCGCTTCAGCGGCCACAGCGCGGTCAGCTCCTGCATCGGCTTCGGATCGTCGTGCGCGAGCACGCGATACTCGAACGGCGTGCCGTTCTCGTACAGCGCGGTCAGCACCTTCTGGCAGTAGGACGAAAAGGGATGGGCGTAAAGCGTCGGCATCATCGTGGGGTCTCTCAGGGTTTCGGCGCCGCGTCGTGCGGCGCCACGTGATCGGATACCTTGACGACGAACGGCACCGGGCCGTTTCGACAGCGATCCGTATATTTTTTGGGTGCGACTCGGGCCGTTACGACCGGCCGTCCATCACGACGCGCCCTTCGGCACGCCAGCGCAGCATCCCGCCGCCGAGATTCGCCACCGTGTCGAAGCCGGCCTTCAGCAGAATGACGGTCGCCTGCGCGGATCGCCCGCCGGCCCGGCACACGGTCACGACCGGCCGGTCGCGTGCGATCTCGCCGGCACGCGCGGCCAGTTCGCCGAGCGGAATCGGCGTCGCGCCGGGCAGGTGGCCGAGCGGCCCGGTGAATTCGTCCGGCTCGCGCACGTCGACGACCTGCACCCCCTGCAGATGATCCTCGAGCCATTGCGGATCGATTTCCCAGAACCCGGCGAACGTATAGACGAGCGGCGCCCAGTCGGGTGCCGCCTGCTCATCCGGCGCGTTCGCGGCGACGCCGCACTGCAGGTTCGCCGGCACCGCGACATCGATCTGGCGCGGATGCGCGAGCCCGAGGTTGCGCATGTAGCCCGCGAAATCGTCTTCGCTCAGGTCGCCGCCGAGGCGCGGATTGAAGCGCCGCTCCTCGCCGACACTCGTCACCGTGAGCCCGCGATAGTCGTGCGCTGGATACAGCAGGCACGCGGCCGGCAGCGTGAAGAGCCGGCCGTGCACCGCACGATACAGCGCGCGCGGGTCGCCCTGCTGGAAGTCGGTGCGGCCCGTGCCGCGGATCAGCAGGCAATCGCCGGTGAACGCCATCGATTCGTCGTCGAGCACGAGGCTGATGCAGCCGCTCGTATGGCCGGGCGTCGCGCGCACGGTCAGGTAGCGCGCGCCGAATGCGCAGCGGTCGCCGTCGTTCAGGTAGCGGTCGGCGCCCTGCGCGCCGCTCGCGGCCGAGATCGCGATCGTGCTGCCCGTGCGCTGCTTCAGCAACCACGCGCCCGTCACGTGATCGGCATGCACGTGCGTGTCGACGGTCGCGACGAGCCGCAGCCCGAGCTCGTCGAGCAGCGCCGCGTCGCGGCGCACCTGTTCAAACACCGGATCGATCAGCACCGCTTCGCGCGATGCGCTGTCGGCAAGCAGGTACGTGTACGTCGACGATTGCGGGTCGAAGAGTTGCCGGAAGATCATCGCGAAGTCGCTCCGTCGCTGGTTGATGCTTGCTTGATGCGTGCTTGATGCGTGTTGTCCGGCCCGCGCCGCGATTGTCGCTGTCGCGCGGGCCGCCCCGTCGTGGTCCCGCCTGGCCGGCATCCGGCCGGCACGGTGTGTCAGCGTGGCTGCGTCACGTAGCGCAGGTACGGCTTCAGCGTCCGGAAGCCGTCCGGATATTTCTGCTTCGCAGCATCGTCCGACACCGACGTCGGAATGATGACATCGTCGCCCGGCTTCCAGTTGACCGGCGTCGCCACCGTATGCTTCGCGTTGAGCTGCAGCGCATCGAGCAGGCGCAGCACCTCGTCGAAATTGCGCCCGGCGCTCATCGGATAGACGAGCATCGCCTTGACCTTCTTGTCCGGCCCGATGACGAACACCGAGCGCACGGTCGCGTTGTCGACCGCCGTGCGCGGGCCGCCGCTCGCATTCGGATGAATCATGTCGTACAGCTTCGCGACCTTCAGCTCGTCGTCGCCGATCAGCGGATAGTTGACCGCATGACCCTGCGTTTCAGCGATATCCGCCACCCACTTCCGGTGATCGCTGACCGGATCGATCGACAGCCCGATGATCTTCGTGTTGCGCTTGTCGAATTCCGGCTTGAGCCCGGCCATGTAGCCGAGTTCGGTCGTGCATACCGGCGTGAAATCCTTCGGATGGGAAAACAGGATCGCCCAGTGGTCGCCGATCCATTCATGAAACCGGATCGTTCCCTCGGTGGTCTCCGCGGTGAAATCGGGCGCGTCCTCGCCTAGTCGAATCGACATGTTCGTCTCCGTCAAATGGGAATCGTCACGACGCCCGCGCCGCGGCTTGCGCGCGACGCGCGATCGTCCGCGCGCGAAGTGCCGGCATGGCACATGCCGGGTTCCGCGCGTTCATATAGCGTAGTTCAAAATGCGCGCGCCACCGGCATGCCGGCGTGCGGCATACCGTCGTGCCGCGGCCGATTCCAACGACGAATGCAGTGCAGCAGAACGTTGCGCCGCGCCCGGCCGCTAGTGCGCACTGACTTACACTACCGGCTGTTCTCGTCTTACGTTCACAGGAAATCCACCGACATGTCGATGACGATCGATCCGAAGCAGGCCGCCGCGCTGCTGGCCGTCGCCGACACGGGCAGCTTCGAGCAGGCGGCCGTGCGGCTGCACGTGACCGCTTCCGCCGTCACGCAGCGGGTCCGCGCGCTGGAGGCGAGCCTCGGCACGCCGCTCGTGCTGCGCACGCGGCCGTGCCGCCCGACGGTGGCCGGGCAGCGCGTGCTGCAGCACCTGCGCCGCGTCGCGCTGCTGCAGGCCGACCTGCAAAGCACGCTCGCGACCGAGCGCGAATCGCCGATCTCGGTCACGATCGCGCTCAATTCCGACAGTCTCGGCACGTGGTTTCTGCCGGCGCTGACGTCCGTGCTCGCGGGCGAGCGCATCCTGTTCGAGCTGATCGTCGAGGATCAGGACCATACGTTCGCGCTGCTCGAAAGCGGGATGGCGGTCGGCTGCGTGACGACCGAGCCGAAGCCGATGCGCGGCTGCCTCGCGACGCCGCTCGGCACGATGCGCTACCGGCTGCTCGCGGCCGCCGCGTTCGCGGTGCGCTGGTTTCCGCGCGGGCTGAACCGTACGAGCGCGCGCAAGGCGCCCGTCGTTGCGTATTCGCGGCGCGATACGCTGCAGTCGTCGTTCCTGAAGGAAAAGTTCGGGTTGCCCGAGGGGGCCTATCCGTGCCACTACGTGCCGGGTACCCATTCGCATTTCGCGGCGGTGCGACACGGGCTCGGTTATGCGATGGTGCCGGAGCCGCTGATCGGCAGTGCGCCGCTCGATACGCAGGGGCTCGTCGATCTCGCGCCCGCACATCCGACCGACGTCACGCTGTACTGGCACGCGTGGACCGTGCAGTCGCCGACGATGGCGTCGTTGTCCGAGCGCGTGGTCGAAGCCGCGCGCCGGCTGCTCGCGCCGCTGCCGTGACGGGCGCGTGAGCGACGCGGCCGCAGTGGGCGGTGGGCGGTGGGCGGTGGGCGGTGGGCGGTGGGCGGTGGGCGGTGGGCGGTGGGCGGCGCAGTACACCTAGCGACGAGAATCCCCCCGCGCCGCCTATACTTTTTCCATCGGCCTCGCGAACGCGCCGCGCGGTCGATCACGCAAATCCGGCCGCGCCCTTTCCCGCAAGGAGAACATCATGTCTCGCCGCTACATCGATTGCCGCGAGTTTCCCAGCGCGATGAATTGCTCGGTCGCGATTTCTGCCGACTCCGACAACGAACTGCTGGAGGCCGCCGTGCAACATGCGGTCCTGGTGCACCAGCACACCGACAGCGCCGAACTGCGCACGCAACTGAAAGCGCTGTTCCGCGACGGCACACCGCCCGCCGATGCACCCCGGCAAGCGTAATCCGCCGGCTCGCCCGATATCGACAGACGGGTTGCCACGTCGCCCCCGTCGCCTCTCCGCCTCCTGCTTCGCGCCCCATCGGGCCGGCGCTCCCGCCGGCCGGCGCATTCCACCTTACGCGCGACGCTGCGCGAAATACGCACCGACCGCGTCGATAAACGTATCGATGTCCGCGCGCGACACGTCGCAGTGCGTGACGAAGCGCGACGCGTACAGCATCTGCGTGAGGATCCCGCGCTCCTTGAGCCACGCCTCGAGCGGCGCGCAATCGGCTTCGGGGAATTGCGCGAACACCATGTTCGTCGCGTGCGACAGCACCTTCACGGCATCGATGCGTGCGAGGCCTTCTGCGAGATGCGCGGCATTCGCGTGATCGTCCGCGAGCCGCTCGACGTTGTGGTCGAGCGCGTACAGGCAGGCCGCCGCGAGAATGCCCGACTGCCGCATCGCGCCGCCGAGCACCTTGCGCCAGCGCTGCGCGCGCTCGATCAGCGCACGGTTGCCGACCAGCACCGAGCCGACCGGTGCGCCGAGCCCTTTCGAGAAGCAGATCGACACGGTGTCGAACGGCGCGGACAGCTCGGCGATCGACCGGCCCGACGCGACGGCCGCGTTGCACACGCGCGCGCCGTCGAGGTGCAGGGACAACCCGCGGCTGCGCGCGAACGCGGTGGCTTCCTGCACGTAGCCTTCCGGCAAGACCTGGCCGCCGATCGTGTTTTCGAGTGCGAGCAGACGCGTGCGGGCGAAGTGATTGTCGATCGGCTTGATCGCCGCGGCGATCTTCGCGAGCGGCAGCGTGCCGTCCGGCGCGTTCTCGATCGGCTGCGGCTGGATGCTGCCCAGCACGGCCGCACCGCCGCCTTCGTACTTGTAGGTGTGCGCGAGCTGGCCGACGATGTACTCGTCGCCGCGTTCGCAATGGGCCATCAGCGCGGCCAGGTTGCTCTGCGTGCCGCTCGGGAAAAACAGGCCGGCTTCCTTGCCGGCCCGCTCGGCCATCACCGCCTGCAGGCGCAGCACGGTCGGGTCGTCACCCCATACGTCGTCGCCGGTTTCGGCGGCAGTCATCGCGGCCAGCATTGCCTGGCTCGGACGTGTCACGGTATCGCTGCGTAAATCGATCATCACTGAGTCCTGGGTAAACACGGACCGGAACCGATGCGCCCGGCCCTGCCGAAACGAGACTCAGAGTGTACGCAATTCACGCAGCGCGTGTGAACCGACGGTCGATGCGCGCACGATGCACTGGCGCGCCATGCTGCACGGCAACGACCGTCCTGCCGTCAGTAGCGCGGCGGCGGCGGTTGAACGCCCGCCGGCGGCATCGGTGGTGCCGCGCGCGGTGCGCCGCCATATCCGCCACCACCGCCATACCCACCACCACCGCCGCCGCTCATCCCGCCCGGCACCGGCACGCGGTTGCCGGTCGCGTACATGCATTGCAGGTAGCCGTAGTCGTAGCGGCGCTGGATGTCGTAGGCCGAGCCTTGCGCCGC